>JALYHF010000127.1 GCA_030776745.1 Actinomycetota bacterium
CGCAACGCCTGGCTAGCCCGGCACTCGGCACTGTGAGGACGGTCGCCAGTTGGACCGTTGGCTGTTATGCATGGCACACGACCGCCCCAGCTCGAATCTCGACGAGCCGGGCCGCGCCGAATGCCGGCTCCCGCGGCCGGGTGTCACGCCGATCAGGAAATCGGAAGCGGCTCGGCCGATGGCCGACGCAGTTCCCAGCTGGAGTACACAACGCTCCCGAGCGGCACATCGGAGCGGCACAGGGGAATGGGGTCGACTGAAACCGGAAGTGGGTGTCCCGCCAGCCAGCTGCGCACGATCAACGGGTTGACGCGTCACGCTGGGCGTCACCCTAATGTCGTTGCCGCTCTTCTCGAAGGTAAAGTATCCAACCAGGAATGCATAAAGTAGCTAGCGGTAGTCCGACGGCAAGGAACTCGCCTTGACCAGTAACAAGAGCAGCAACAAGGCATGCCGCTGCGAGAAGACCCGTGCCAACCAATGGCCCCAACATTTCGTCTCCCGTAGGGTTATCTCCTGCCTGCACTCTATATGGCAGCCGTCCTGCGTTCGGCCTGGGGCGGAAGGGGTGCGCCGGCCACGCCGAGCGCGCACGGATGACGGGTGCGCAGTTGTCCGAGCCGGCGCCCTGCCGCGCCGTCCCGACGGCGGGCGAGGCTAGCGCGAACGGATGATCGGCGCGCTGGTCCGCCCCTCGGCAGGGACGCAGCACCGGTCGGCCCGGCCCGCGAGATCGGCACCTCGGAGCGGCTCCTACGCCGTTCTCGTCGGACGACCTTCGGGGGCGACGCGACGTTTGGTTCTAACTCGCACTGCCATGGGCAATATGTCGTAGTGAGCGCGAAGCCGTGGTGGCGAAGGCTAAATGGATTGCCTCCGAGCGTCGAGCGTCGACGTGCACGTCTACTAACGGGTGTGGAGGTCTGGCTGGCGAGAGGCAGTCTCCTCGTCGCGTCTCTCCTGGCCATCGTTATGGTTGTTGCTGGTACCCCTTGGTTCCTCGTTATACCTCTCGTGGCGGTGCTGGTCTTCTCACTCTGGTCCATGCCACAGCACCAACGGCGACAACTCCTCGGCCGTTCATAGTGCCGAAGGCGGCGCCTACTGCCGGATCGCGCACCGGCGAGGCCAGCGCGAAGAATGTTCGGTACTCGTCGGTGCCGCCGATGCCGTCCCCCGCTCCCGCAGTCCGCCCCAAACCGACCGGCACCTCGGTGTGTCTCGGCGGCAGACGACGAGGAGTTCTGCGCTGTCGATCGGTGCGGGCTCGGCGCGAGGGAGAGCACTAGACCGTCGGTCTGGCGCGTGGTCCGACCTGAGCTTCGTCCCCTCTCTAGGGACCGTCGGTGCGGGGATGCCTGGGTGGGCGGCGATAGCAGCCGGATCATCGATTGCCCACCAGGTCGGAGGCCAGGTCGGAAGTGGCGCCGCTTCTTAGTTGATGCCGGCCACGAGGTAGAGCGTCCCGTCGCCGGCGGTGTGGGCGGACACGAGGATCCTGATGGCGTTCGGGATGATGGTCGGTCGGTCGACAACGATGCCGTGCGGAGCGTCGCTCGGCAGAAGGAGGGCCACGACAATCTCGTGCCGCGGGCCGAGGATCCGACGTCGTTGTGACCAGCCATACCGATCGTCGTCGTATCCCTCCAGAGCCTCTGCATACTGCTCGGACTCGCTGGTGACGAACTCCTCGGTCAGCCCAGACGGGTGGTCGCCGTGCTCGATGAGTAGATCGACAATCGCCTCGGCCTCTTCACACCACTCGGATGGAAGTCCAAGCTGCTCACGGTTGTTGTAGAGCCACGCCAGCACTCGACATCGCTTGAGGTTCGGATCGAACAGAGCCCAAGCCTCACGGAAGTTGCCGTCGGCGAGGTCGCGCACGACAGCACTTGCGACCGCCAGGGGACCGATATCGTCGTGGAAGTCACCGGGTGTCAGTGGGTTCCTCTCACCTTCCGCCTGCTTCGCTAGAAGCTCGTCTTCAGTGAGCCCGCGCGCCGCCGACATCGCTCGCTCGACGAGTCGGTTCTGGACAACGAGGAGGACTGCGAAGAGAAGCAACCCGGCGCCGACTTCGAGCATCAAACCGGACAGCCGCGGTGGGTCTCCGTTGAGCTCGACCGCGATGTGGCCGGCGACGAAGGCGAAACCCATCGCTCCGACAATGACCAGCGGGAGGGTGCGGAGAGTCGTTACAGGCTGCGCGAGGCGTCGACCCAGTACGTCGAGATCGTGGTTAGCCATCAGCGCCAGCGTAGGAGGGGCGGCATGGCGCCGAGCCGACCACCGCGGCACGGGCGGCCAGCAGTGTCGTCCGCGAACGAACGCAGGACGCAACGACGGCGCCAGGTCGGCGTGTTGGGTGACGTGTCGGCGCGCGTTCGGGCGCGGCCGGACACCGGACGTCGCCGGCGATCGGTACGTTGTCGCCTCGGATGCCGGCGTGACCGAGCTCGAACGGCGATCCGCGAAACGTCCTCAGGGCTTCGGCAGGAACGACGCAAGATCGAGCGTCTCGTGATCCAACCACATCAACTTGGTGTGCGTTGGCGTCAGCACTTCGGAGTGGTCATTCAGCCGAGTTGGCCAGAGCCTGACCATGATGTACCCAGGCGAGTTCGCCGCCTTGTGGATCTTTACAAGGTCGAGGTGTTCAACCTGCCGGTCGTTGGCATAGAGCCTTGGAACGCATCGAGCAGGCCCTTCGCCATGTTGTCGCAGTCCTTCATCGTGGCGCCGTCCTCAAGCACGAAGACAAGGCGAAGGCACACTGGTGCCGCGCCGGCGATTGGCGCGGCGTACCGCTTCCTGTACACCTCGTGGGCTTGAACTGCCTGGCGAAACGCTGCACCTACATGCGGCGCCGCCTGGTGTGACCACGGTGGGACTCCGATGGGAAACGTCACCGGCGCAAAGGGCACGTCATCATCGTCGAGGTTTGGACAAATGGGGCACCGCTCTTGATTTATCCTTGACAGCTTGCTTGCGATGTCGAGGTGCAGCGGCAAAGAGAATCCGTAACCCGACTCGTGCCATCCCGACTCGATTGCCCATAGGCGTAAGCGGGAGGCGTCATCGGCGGCCAGCGCGCTGGGATCGAGAGTTGCACCGGTGATGCCGTTGTAGAGCCGGACGAGTTCAACGAGCACCTCTCTAGGTGAGACGTCATGCCGACCGGCGAACTCAGCGAGTAGCGACAGATCCCCTGATGTCATTTCCACATGCTCGCGTCTTCGGCGAGTGAGAGCTGCGGCCAGCTCGGCGTTGCGCTCTCGTTCGCTCCGCTGGCATGAGAGGAACGCGGACGGCAGACCCGCCAAGGACGCCCTCGAGTTACTGGCCCAGCGCACCGGACTACATCCGACACCTAGCGCCGGTGGACGCGCTTTGCACCCGGTTGGGGCTCGACCGACTGTCCCTTTACCCATTCCCGCACCGAATGTCTTCGTCGAGCACTACGTCGTCGCCTGCGAGTCGCTCCTCAAGTCCTCAACTGGCGCCCCGGTCCGGCATTGGCTGCTCGGGCGAGGCTTCAGCCCGCTTATCTTGGCCGCCAACCGGATCGGCGCAGACCTCGGGTGGCGGAAGCTGCCGCGAAGGAAGGGGCTGCCACACGGCGGGCCGGGAGCTGTCTTTCCCGTTCTACAGGATGGAAACGCCGTGTACGCCCAGCTGCGCTATCTCCAACCCCTCCAACAGCGCTGGGCCAATCCCTGGGGGAGGGAGCGCCGGCTCAGCGCCCGCATACGGCCCTGGAAGGACCCCCCGAAGGGTAGAGGTGCGCTGCAATCGTCAGCTCAGGGGCGCTGGCATCCGTCGTTGTCCTCCGTCTCGTCGCGCCGCCAGAAACCGGATTGCTTCGCCCTTCCGGGAGGTTCCTATGACACTTTCGCCGCCAGGGGCACTGGAGCCTTCTCGTCCAGGGG
>JALYHF010000128.1 GCA_030776745.1 Actinomycetota bacterium
CAATCCCGCCCGACTCGGTCCACCCGTATCGGATACAGGGTCAGAGCTCCGTGGGCGTCGATGTGCAGGCGGAGAAAGTTCTTCAGGTCCATATGGTGGAGCGGTGCATAGGCTTCGTTTCCGTGGAAGCCGAGGCAGTTCGTCGCCCAAAGGTAGGCGGATATGCCCAAGGTGCCACCAACCCCACCCAGCATACCCACCAGACCCAGGAAGGCGACCACCGACCATGGCCCCCGCGGGGCGATGGCCGAGGACAGCCCGGAAGCAGCAATCATCACTCCCGCCAGGGCAGCGAGCTGCAGAGACGAATGCACCACGCCGAGCAGCAATCGGGTCAAGCCGCTGGCGTCGTGGGCAAAGCGAACCATCGCCGCCATCAGCACCAGCGTGGCCACTATCAGAAGGAAGGCGGTTGGGCTTTCCCACAACGCCCGCCAGAGGCTGGCGATACCGAGCGACTGGTGCCGGTCCCGCAGATGCAGGCCCAGATTGAAGGTCAACAGCACCTGGACGAGGCCGAAGAGCGCGGCAAGGGGCAGGTTGTACAGAGGGAGCAGCCATACCCTCTTCCTGAGCTTCTTCGAGGTCGCCGGCGAGGGATAGGTTGCTTCTCGTCGGTAGTTGGTGTGGCCCTCTTCTCCCGGGAGGTGAAGGCGCTCGGGGAGTTGATGGGTGGGGTGTAAGAACGCTCCACCGCCGCCAGCGGTGACGTGGTGGCGAGAGCCGTCTTCCTCCTTGTAGCGGCAGTAGTGATGTCGCCCGCTCTTCAGGTACAGCATGACCTGGGCGCCGGCGGGGTGGACGAGCTGGCGCTCGAGATTCTCGAGGTTGCGGTCGGAATAGACCTGCGCGCCGCCTTCCCCTACTTCCTTGGACATGCAAAGGATGATGCGGTCATCTCGCTCGACTTGACCAGTAGCGACCTCGGTGAAGTACCTCCACTGCGTCTCGTCGATGTAGGGGCCGAACTGGATGTCGATGCCCCAGAGCCACCAGCGATGCGGGAGTTTGACGGCGAAGTAGCTCCGGCTCTGCTTCGTCTTCCATCCCCCGATCCAACGTTCGCGGCAGAAGATTTCCTGGAAGTTGATGAGTCCGTCGTACCAGTCGTGACTACCGGGGATGGCGAAGAGCTCAGGGGGATCCTCGGCGGCACAGGGCATTGCTGCCCGGTAGGGGCCAAGCAGCCGGTTCTCGTACTCCCTCCGCTTGGGCACCGGGTACACCTGGTCCCCGCCCATGACGAGGACGCGGCCCCGCTCCGTGGCGAAGGCCTGCCCGTTCCATCCCAGCTCGAGCTCTTCCGAGGCAAGGAGCCTGGCCACCGTGTAGGTGGAGTTCCACCCGTCGCCCAGATCGGCAACGTAATCGAGCCACAGCTCCGATGCCTCGGACCGGTCGAGGATCTCGTTGGCCGTCAGGGCTTGGAGCTGGCGTGGGTCGGCGTACGAACCAAAGAGACCGGACAGCAGAACCCGGACTGCGGTGTCGAGGAGCTGGTGGGGATCGAGCCAGCGAACCATCGGCCTGCGCTCGAAGCCCAGCTCCGAGGGCTTCGAAGAGGACGGGCGCCGAGGACAGCCCGGCTTGGCTAGCTGGGACAAGGACCGGGGGCGTTTGCCCGACGCTCGACATTGGCACCGCGGCCCAGGGCGCCGCGGAGGCTGCCGCCAGGTTCGACAGTCAGCACTGGCCGGGCAACGAACGCTCCGATCCCCATCACTCACCCTCCCGATGCTCCATGGCGCCGGGCCGTGTCGGAGACACGGGCCGAGTCGGCACTGTAGCCATGGAGCCAAGCTCGACTGAAGCCATGCTCGTTCGGCCCTGTGGTACGGGAACCTCGCCTGTCTCGTAGACCGGCAAGGACCAACCGCCAAAGGAGCCTCATGGAGCGCAGCACAGGTATCGCCGCTGCGGTGTTCGTGGTGGTAGGTGGCCTCGTCCACCTGCAACTATGGAGATCGGGGTATCGGGCCATCCCGTACATCGGCCCCTGGTTCATCGCCAATGTGATGGTCTCGGCCGTGCTGGCGCTGGTCGTCGTCGTCCGCCACATCCGGGCGGTACCATCGCCGGCATCGCCTTCTCGGTGGCCTCGCTGGCCGCCTTGGTGATGAGCCGTACCGTCGCGTTGTTCGGCTTCACTGAACGAGCGTGGACGGACCAGGCCCTCCGAGCCAGCACCGCCGAGATCGGTGCGATGGTCGCCTTTGCCGTCCTCCTGGTGGCCTCCCGCCGACCCCGGGCCGGGGATCTGCCTGCGGCGCCAGGAGCGACGATGACGGCTCAACGGGCTTGACGTGATGTCGCCGCAGGTCCGCCCCGCTACCCGACTGTTCCCCGGCGGACGCCGTTCGCCCACCGCCTTGGCGGCACTGCTGGTGGGGATGGGAACCCTCCACTTCGTGGTGCCCGGCGCGTTCGAAGGTCTCATCCCCCGCTTCCTGGGCCCCGCTCGGCCCTGGGTCGTCCTCAGCGGCGCCGCCGAGGTCCTCTCGGGCGCCGCCCTCCTCCCAGCGAGGACGCGACGGGCGGGCGCGTGGTGCGCAGCGGCGACGCTGGTCGCCGTGTTCCCGGGCAACATCCAGATGGCCATGGCCGCCGGGGCGCCGAGAACACCGCTCACCGCCGCCATCTGGCTCCGGCTGCCGCTCCAGGTTTCTCTCGTGGCGTGGGCGTTCCGGTACACCAGGACCGGCACCGGCCGGGAGCTTGGACGGTGACCGAGAGGGTCCCGAACAAGTCGTCCTACCTGGTCATCATGAGGAGTCCTGGTCCCCCGGTGCGCCGGCAGGGCTCGGAGCGTCCGTCGGCCACTGGGCGATGGACCCGGCCAGGATTCCGGAGACGCCTTGGAAAGGCTCGCCGATGTGGAGGCCCTGGTCGTCGATCGTGAACTCGTGGATGCGCCGGTCGTGGTCCGAGCCCCGCACCTTCAGCACCGTGATCGCCCGGCGCACCACGCCGGCCACCTCCACGTAGCGGAGGAGCACGATGGCGTCGGTCAGCGCTGAGACATGGCTCTCAGTGACCGACTCGGCGCCCAGCAGGCTGGGAGTGGCGGAGGTGAAGATGCTGCAGATCTCCTTCTGGCGCACGAAGGAGGTGAACCCGACGATGATGTCACGCAATCCCCGGTGGGTCGCCACCCGCTCGAGGGCAGACAGGTTGTCTATGGCGATCCGCTGGGGCTGGAACTCGTCGATCAGCTGCCGCATGCTGACGTAGTGGTCCTCCAGGGAGGCCACCTCCGGGTACTCGCCCACCACCCGGAGAAGACCAGAGCGCTCCATAGAAGGCAGATCGACGCCCCAGCTGGCGGCGTTTCTGAGGACCTGGTCGCGGCTTTCCTCGAAGGAGTGCAGCAGGCACCGCTCGCCGGCCGCCACCCCCGCGGCCATGAAGGTGCTCGCCACGAGCGTCTTGCCGATGCCCGTGGGTCCCGACACGAAGCTGACCGTGTCACGGTAGGGGCCGCCCCCGTACATGGCGTCCAGCTCGGCGTTGCCGAGGCTGACCCGCTCGTGCGACGATTGCTGGCGCGCCGTGATGAGGGCGACGGGGATGACCGAGATCCCCTCGCCGGGCACGATGGTGAACGAGAACTCCCCGCTGCGATGGGGGGCGCCCCGGAGCTTGAGTATCTCGACCGTCCGCCGGCGCTTCTCGTTCTCGATGACGTTGCGCAGGATGACCACGTTGTCGGACACGAACTCCTCGACACCGAACCTGGCGATGGCGTCGTACTCGTGCCGGCGTTCGGCGGTCAGCACCGCCGTGATGCGCAACTCCTTGAGCGCGGCGATCACCCGGGAGAGCTCGGGGCGGACGAGCCCCGGGTCCTGGAAGCGGGACAGGACCGGCCCCAGGGAGTCGATGGCGACCCGCGCCGCACCGACAGTGCTTGCCGCGTGGCGGACACGGGCCACCAGCGCGTTGAGCTCGTAGGAGCCGGCGACCACCTCCTCGTCGAAGTCGGGCGAAGCGTCGACGAAGGCCCACTTGCCCTCGGCCTCCCAGCTGGCGACGTCGAATCCAAGCGACGCCAAGTTGTCCCTGAGGTCGTCGGGGTCCTCCTCGAAGGTGACGAAGACGCCAGCCTGCCCGAAGCGCCGAATGCCCTGGGCGAGGAACTCCGCTGCGAACACGGTCTTTCCGCTGCCCGTGGTTCCGGCCACCAGGGTCGGCCGGTTCGCCGGCAGGCCGCCCATGGAGATGAGGTCGAAGCCGCTGATGCCGGTAGCGACCTTGGGCACCCCGTCGCCGAGCGGGCTCATGGTCGGCCTGCCTCCTCCCCTCCGCCAGCGGGCTCGGGGAGGTCCAGGGCATTGACCGCCAGGCGACCGTCCGACAGGTCACCGACCACCCGTCGCCGGGGAGGGGGGGACAGCTTGATGACCGTGGGCGTAGCCATGATCTTGGCCACCTCGGCCCGGTCGGGCTGATGCAACACGTCCACCACCTCGAGCTCGTAGTCGCCAGGCACGCTCGCCTCGCACAGGGCCCGCAGGTTCGCCACAGCCCGGCGGGAGCCCGGCCTGTCGCCCATCACGTAGATCCTGTACCAGTACGCCGCCATCCCGCTCACCGACGTTGACCCTTCGGTCGAATTCGGCAAAGCGTAGGTCGCCACCCGACGTCGGCGCCTCGACGCGACCGTCCAGTCCAGTTTGCGTTCGCCACCGTCAGCTGCACAACGAGCGGGTCACGGCAAGGGCGACAAGGCCTCACCGCGCGGTAGCGGCCGAATCGCGTAGGCGATCCGCAACGGCCGGTCAGACCGAGCGACGGCAGGCGGCGTGAGACGGGACCGGGGGGCGTGGGCCCCTACGTGCCAGGCGGTCGGTACTGAACTTGCTGGGCCTTGCGCAGGGCATCCATCGTTTCGTCGACGGTCAGGAGGACTGTCGTCTCGAGCGAGCTAAGCGCACCGCCGCCACTAATCGCCAGCGCCACCGCGGCCATGGACACGTTGTCGGGCGCCTCCCATAAGCTGTAGCCGTCGTGGTTGCCGAAGGCGTACCAAAACCCGTGGAGCTTCCCACCGACCGATTCGATGTACGACCGAGCGGCCTCTCGGCGGTCCTCTGGGTTGCCGATCAGCCTGGCCCACGTCTCCGGCGTGTAGCTGAACCTCGATAGATAGAGCGCCATCGTCTCTCCTCTCGTTCGCCGAGCGCGCGCTCGCGGCAGGCGTCGAAGTATGACCTGCCGGGACAAACGACCACGGCGTCATCGCGGTGCTTGGCCCACCTGGCTGTCAACGGCGTCGACTCACCAGGGCCGGGGAGCTGTCGTGCGCCAGCCGGTGTCAGGTTCGGCTCTACTGGGTGTATGCCCAACCGGCTCGAGCGTCAGGTGCGGGTGGTGCACCATGTTCTCCAGAGCCGTTGTCAGGACGTTCCTCCGGTGCTCGGCGTCCTGTGCTTCGCCGGGGCATCGTGGCCGTTGTTCCACCAGCCCCTCAAGATTCGGGAGACGATGGTGTTGTGGCCCACGGCTCTGGCCGAGCACGTCACCTCGCCCGGCCCGCTCGGCGAGGCCGAGGTCATCGGCGTCGCCGACTTCCTGAGCAAAGTCCTCCCGGCGGGCGTAGCCCGTCCGTTCCATCGCAACCTGCAGCAGAGGGCGACCAACTGTCGACAAACGGAGCTGACGGCTCACCCCCATGGGGGCCTGCGGACAGTTCCGAGGGCTCGCTGATCGTTTCCCGGAACTGGCTCTCAGGGCACCTGCCGCGGACGGTCCTCGTCACCGGTCGGCGGAGGCCGTCGCCCGGGTCACACGGGCGAACGCTCGCAACGCATATGCCTGACGGCCCAAAGGAAGGCCTGGTGCGCGAGTACGCCGACGACGGTGTTCGCAACTGCCAGGGCGGCTGCTGACAGCAGACCCCATTCGAGTCCGATGACATCGTTCGTCACCAGGATCAGTGGCCAGATCACGGCTGCTGCGACCAGAGTGGTCGGCCACCAGCGGCCGAAGCACAGGCCAAACAGGATCATGGTGGGGATCACGGTGGCTCCTTCGTACTTTCCGATAGGGGTCAACAGCGGCGCGCGACGCTGAAGGTACGCGCTCTCATCGAAGCGCCGCCGCTTGCTCTCGCTCCAGCCGAAGAAGATTCCCTGCTCGAGCACCTCCTCGAAGGTGACGCTTGGCAGCGTGCACCACGCTTGTAGATCCGCACCCATATCAGGCTCTGAGCTGCGTGGTTCTCCTCGAGCCAGCGCCGAAGGGCGACTCCGCTGTCGAAGGCGAGGATCGGCAGAGCGTCGTTCATCCGAACGATTCTGGCGCGCCGGCGTCGAACTTGCGCGCCGTGCTGGTGGAGGCCGTGGTTGGGAGACACGGTAGTGGGATACCCGGCCCCGAAACCGCTTGCGTGCGAAGCTCGGCGAGGACCTAGCGGCCCGGTCGACCACGCCGGAGATCCGGGCAGGATCACCGACGCCGGTGGCCCAGCCTCAGAGGGCCGACGGGCTAGCGACGCCCTCCCGACTCGACGACGGTCGCGGCCTGGTGACTGCGCACGTGAGCCACCCGCTCGGCTTCGGCCTCGATCTCGACCCACACCGCTTTGGTGAGCTTCGCGAAGGGCGCCACCGTCACCTCGTAGCGCCTGCGCTTCACGGCTCCGCGCCACGTCGCTACCGGGAGGGCCTCGTGCAGCGCGACGCCGGGCCCGCCCAGACTCGGGAACACGGCCTTGCCGTTGACCGGATCGGGGAAGAGGACGTCGCGGTCTCGCGCCTGGATGAACGCGTCCTTGGCCGGGAGCAGGCGCACGCCGGCGACGCCGGTGCTGGTCCAGCGCGTCGAGGTCCTCCTCGAGCACGAAGCCCTTCCTTTCCCCCTGCACCGGCACCAGGGCGTCGGAGACTGCCCGCCATCGCTCCTTGGCGTCGGAGTTGGTGATGCCGGCCCACTCGGCGAAGTGGCCCGAGGTCGTCGGCGCGTAGCAGTGGAGGTAATGCCGGAGCAGCACGGTCCGGAGTACGTCGATATCGCCTTCGGCATTGGCGCCCAGCCACGTCTTGGCCTTGGCCAACAGCACCGGCGCCGTGCTCGTGAGGACGAGCCGGCCCAGCAGCGGCGCGGCGCGAAAGACGCTCTCGCTCGGGTGGTGCACCTTGCACCCAGGGCACCACGGCGCCAACTCCGCCGGCACCGAGGCGGTGACCGCCGCGCTCACCTCGCCCTTCGGCCGCGGCTTCGAGCCGATGACGGCGACCATAGCCTTCTCGACCTCGACGAGGGAGTGCTCGGGCTGGCCCCACAGCCCCTCGAGGGTGCCGTCGGCGGGACGGGCACCGAGGGTGAAGACGGCGAAGTCCTTGGGCGGGAGGACGTGCGGCGCCCCCCGGAGCGACCAGGCGAGGACGAGCTCCCTTCTTGCAACCGACTCTTCGATCACCGGGCCCTCCAGGTCAAGGCGGGCCGCGAGGGAGACGTCAGCGTTGCCGGGCGGCGTGTCCTGGATGCCACAGGTGCCGACGACGTCGAGCAGCTCTGTCGCCGGGCGGCGCCGGTCGAGCGACTGGGCCGCCGCCCGGAAGGCGAGCACCCGCTCCCTGGTCACGCGCCGCTCTGCCACGACGTCCTCCTCGCTGCGAGGGACACCACCGCTGAACGTAGGGTGGCGGACAACGTCCGCGGTCGTCGATCGAGGAGTGAGTCAGGCAGAGCAAGTTCGGCCGTTGTGCTATCCGCCCACTGAGCTCGTGGCGGAGTAGCGGCGTTTGCATCTCCTCCGGAGTCAGGTCCTCGACGGCGTGCTCGCCGGCCGATCAAGACCTCCGCCCCGGCGTCGATCTCCTGCCTGATCGCGTCGTCGGCGTCCTGCCCGTGGAGATGGAGGCTGAACGACGTCCCGACGATGCGGGACATCGTCGAGTCACGGACGGGATCACCGCCGCCCGACCTTTCGATGCCGGGCAGCGC
>JALYHF010000129.1 GCA_030776745.1 Actinomycetota bacterium
GCCCCCTCCAGGCCTGGGTCCGGGCCTCGGCCTCCTCGTAGCGGACCACCGCCTGGCCGGCGTCGGCCTGGGCCTGGCGCAGCACCCGGGCGTAGGCGGCGATGGCGTCCTCGGCGGCGGCGAAGGCCGAGGCCGCCACCTCGAAGCGGGCCGGCTGCTGGTCGAGGAGACGGCGGAAGGCGTCGGCGCCGGCGCCGGTCCACTCCCCGCGCTCGATCTCCCGAAGGCGGTGAGCCGCCGTGCCCATGCCGTCGGCGAAGCTCGCCAGGCGGGCCGAGAGGGCATCCAGCTGGTCGGGATCGCCCGGCACCAGCTGGCGGGGATCGGCCCCGACGGCCAGCTCGCTAGGCACCGGCGATGCCCCGCGCCAGGGAGGCGTCGACCTCGACGTAGAGGCGGGTCGCCGTCCCCAGGCGCCCGGCCAGCTCACCGGCGTCGTCGGCCAGCAGGCCACAGCCGTAGGCCCAGGCGCCGAGGAAGGAGCGCACCGCCGAGCCGAGCTGGTCCTCTCCGGCCCCCGAGAGGTGGGACTCGAGCGAGCCCCGGTGGTCGTGGACCTCGCGAGCGACGGCGGCCGTACCGTTCAACCGGGCGACCAGCTCCGACAGGACGGCGGTGTCGACCTCGAGGGAGCCCACTCAGCCCTCCTCCCGACGCAGGTGCAAGGCCTGGTCGACTCGGACCGAGGCGGGGTCGAGCTGGAGCCGGTGGGGTGAGGCCATGTCGAGGCCGATGGTCACCCCGCTCGGCAGCAGGCCCAGCAGGTCCAGGCCGGTGGTGGAGAACCAGCGGGCCCGTCCCATGAACCTGGCCAGCTCGGCCTCGCTGGTGAACACCGGCACCACCCGCTCACCCCGGACCTGGAGGACGTGCACGCCCGGCCGGGGTGGGGCGGGAGAGTAGACCGTGGCGGCGAGGAAGGCGTCGAAGAGCTGCTGGGGCGTGGACTCTCCCCGCTTGAGGCCGCGGGCGACCTCGGCCAGTGGCCGAGCCGGCGGGGCCGGCGGGGCGGGCTCGGGTGATGGGCCGGGTCGGCCGGAAGCCATGGTGCCTCCCCAAGGGGTTCCAGGACAGCGTGGACCAAACCGAGGCCACGAGCCAGTCCCGCTGCTGTGGCCTCGTCAGCCGGCGTCGAGGGCGGCGCGCAGCTCGGCCACGGAGGCGCCCACCTCGTCGGGAGAAGCGCCGTCGAGCATCCGGCGCATCAGCGCCGACGCCACGATCACGCCGTCGGCGACGGCGCCGGCCTCGGCCGCCTGGGCGGGGGTGGACACCCCGAAGCCGATGAGCACGGGAAGGTCGGTCACCGCCTTGAGCCGCTTGGCCATCACCGCCGCCGAGGCGCCCAGCGCCTGGCGCTCGCCGGTGATCCCCATGGCGCTCACCCCGTAGACGAAGCCGCGGGAGCGCTGACAGATCCGGGCCAGGCGGTCCTCGGGGGTGACCGGCGAGGCCAGCAGCACCGTCTCCACCCCGGCGTCGTCGGCGGCCGCCGCCCAGGGATCGAGCTCCTCGAGGGGCACGTCGGGGACGATGGCGCCGGCCACCCCGTCGTCGGCCAGGGAGCGGGCGAAGCGGCGGTGGCCGGTGCGGAACACCACGTTGTAGTAGGTCATGGCCACCAGCGGGATCGCCACGTCGACCGTCCTGAGCTCGGCCAGGACGCCGAGCGGCGTGGCTCCCCGCTCCAGCGACCGCTGGGAGGCGGCCTGGATGGTGGGGCCGTCCATGACCGGGTCCGAGAACGGGATGCCCACCTCCACGGCGTCGGCCCCCGCCGCCGTCATGGCCCGCAGCACGTCGACCCAGTTCTCGGCCAGGCCACCGGTGACATAGGGCACGAGCAGCTTGTGGCCGGCGTCCCGCCGGGCCCGCAGGTGCGACTCCAGGGCGCCGGGGCCGCTCACAGGTGGAGGAGGCGCATGACCTGCTCGGCGTCCTTGTCCCCCCGGCCGGACATGGTCACCAGCACGGTGGATCCCTCCGGGATCTCCCGGCCAGCTGCTCGCGCCAGCCAGGCGATGGCGTGGGCCGGCTCCAGGGCGGGGATGATCCCCTCGGTGCGGGCCAGCAGCCGGAGGGCGTCGAGGACCTCGGCGTCGCCGGCCTCCACGTAGGTGGCCCGGCCGGTGGACGCCAGGTGGGCGTGCTCGGGCCCCACGCCGGGGTAGTCCAGCCCGGCCGAGATGGAGTGGGCCTCGAGGACCTGGCCGTGCTCGTCCTGGAGGAGGAAGGACTTGGAGCCGTGCACCACGCCGGGGACGCCGTGGCCGATGGCGGCGCCTCCCGCCGGTTCGACCCCGACCAGCCTGGCCCCGGTGTCGACGAAGCCGGCGAAGGTGCCGGCCGCGTTGGAGCCGCCACCGACGCAGGCCACCACGTAGTCCGGGTCGGCGCCGCCGAGGATCCGCCGGCACTGCTGGCGAGCCTCGTCGCCCACGATGCGCTGCAGCTCGCGCACCATCCAGGGGTACGGATGGGGGCCCATCACCGAGCCGACGCAGTAGTGCGTGTGCTCCACGCTGGCCACCCAGTCCCGCAGCGCCTCGTTGATGGCGTCCTTGAGGGTGCGGCTCCCCGACGACACCGGGCGCACCTCGGCGCCGAGGAGCTTCATCCGGAACACGTTGAGGGCCTGGCGCTCGACGTCCACCTCCCCCATGTAGACCACGCACGACAGGCCGAACATGGCGCAGGCCGTGGCCGTGGCCACCCCGTGCTGGCCGGCACCCGTCTCGGCGATGACCCGCTCCTTGCCCATGCGCCGGGTCAGCAGGGCCTGGCCCACCACGTTGTTGATCTTGTGGGAGCCGGTGTGGGTGAGGTCCTCCCGCTTGAGCAGCACCCGCACGCCCAGCCGCTCGGACAGGATGGTGCAGTCGGTGACGGGCGTGGGCCTCCCCGCGTTCTCCTCGAGGATGCGGAGGTACTCGCCGCGGAAGCCGGGGTCGGCCCAGGCCGAGCGGAACTCTCGCTCGAGGTCCTGGCAGGCGGGAACCAACGACTCGGGCATGAAGCACCCGCCGAACTCGCCGAAGCGACCGGCCGCGGTGGGCTCGCGCATCAGGGGAGCGGCGGCCGCCTCAGCCATGCTCTTGCCAGTCGAAGGGGTCCTCGCCCTCACCCTGGTAGTCGGGCTCGGCCGCCGCCTTGGCGGCGGCCACGAAGGCGCGCAGCCTGCGGGGGTCCTTGTGCCCGGGCGTGGCCTCCACCCCGCTGACCACGTCCACGCCCCAGGGATGGACCTGGGCGATGGCCTCGGCCACGTTGTCGGCCCGCAGGCCTCCGGCCAGGATCAGCCGGCAGCCGTCGGGCACGCCCTCGAAGAGCCGCCAGTCGAAGACCTGCCCGGACCCCGGGGACGGGGCGTCGAGCAGCACCACGTCGGCCCCGTAGTCCGCCGCCCGCGTGATCGACGGGTCGCCGGCGGCGAAGGCCTTGATCACGACCGGCACCCGCTCCTTCACCCAGCGGGTCTGAAGGGGGGTCTCCCTCCCATGGAGCTGGGCGGCGCGCAGGCCGACGGTGTTGACCACCTTGGCCACCTGGGCCGGTGCCTCGTCGCGGAACACCCCGACGGTGAGCACCTCGGGCGGCAGCCTCCGGATGATCTCGCGCGTCGCCGCCGCCGCCATCTGCCGAGGGGACGGGGCGAAGACGAAGCCCACGGCGTCGGCGCCCATGGCCACGGCGAGCAGGGCGTCCTCCTCGCTCGTGGTCCCGCAGATCTTCACGAACATGGCACTCGCAGCCTTCGCACGCCCTCGGCCGGGTCGCTGGCGGTCACGAGGGCCTCGCCCACCAGGATGGCGTCGTACCCGCAGGCGCACAGCCGCTCGGCGTCGCGCGCGTCACGGACGCCCGACTCGGCGACCTTCGCCACGCCGGGCGGCATCTGCGCCGCCAGGCGCTCGGCCAGGTTGCGGTCGACCTCGAAGCTCACCAGGTCCCGCTGGTTGACCCCGACCAGGGTGGCTCCGGCGGCGAGGGCCCGCCCGAGCTCGACGGCGTCGTGGACCTCTACCAGCGCGGCCAGGCCGAGCTCGACGGCCAACTGGTGGAGCAGCGAGAGCTCGGCGTCACTGAGGGCGGCGGCGATGAGGAGCACGGCGTCGGCGCCCATGAGGCGGGCGTCGCACACGTCACGCTCGGAGACGGTGAAGTCCTTGCGGAGCACGGGCAGCTCCACGGCGGCCCGCGCCTCCTCCAGGTCGCCCGGCGACCCGCCGAAGAACTCGGCGTCGGTCAGCACCGAGAGGCAGGCCGCCCCCCCGTCGGCGTACGACTTGGCCAGGACGCCCGGCACCAGGTGGGGAGCCAGCTCTCCCCGGGACGGGGACCGGCGCTTGACCTCGGCGATCACCGCCAAGCCGTCCTCGGCCCTGAGGGCGGCAGTGAAGGGCCGGGCCGGCGGCTGGTCCGCGGCCGCCTCGACCAGGGCGTCGAGGGGACGCCGGTCGCGCTCGGCGACGGCGCGATGGGCGGCGAGGATCCGGTCGAGGAAGGTGGCCACGGCCAGCTCAGCGTACCGGGAGGGTCAGCTCACCAAGGGAAGGGCCTCGATGCGAGCCGGCGCCGAGCCACCTTCCCAGCGGACGTGGGCCTCGGCCGGCGGCTCCACCTCCCGGCGGACGTAGGCCAAGGCGACCGGGGCTCGCCGTTCGAGCGACTCGCCCACCGAGGTGAGCGAGCCCACCTCCCGGTCGCCGACGGTGAGGGCGGCGCCCACCGGAGGCAACACGTTGGTGGCCACCACCACGCCGCGCAGGCGCCGGGGCACGTTGCCTCCCCGCGAGTCGATCCGAGCCACCAGCTCCTGGCCGGTGTAGCAGCCCTTGGTGAAGCTGACGGTGCGCTCGACCACGCCGGCCTCGGCGGGGATGGTCCTGTCGGTCAGCTCGCGGCCCATGGCCGGGATGCCGGCCTCGATGCGCACCGCCTCCCAGGCATCCCGCCCGCACAGCCGCAGGCCGGCGGGCACCACCGGGTCCTCGCCCAGCGCGTCCACCCCGGGGAGCCCGGGCCAGTCGGCCGCCACCACCAGGCCGCCGGAGGGCTGGACCCGGTGGGCGTCGGGCCCTCGAATGGCCAGACAGCGCCAGTCCAGGGGCTCGATGTCGGCCTTGACCCGGAGCTTGAAGCGGGTGAGGCGGGCGACCACGGCCTCGCCGTAGCCCCCGTCCACGTCGATCACGACCTCGTCCTCGGCGCTGCGCACCACCCGCACCATGGCGTCGACCTTCCCCTGGGGCTGGAGGACGAGGGAGTCGGCGGCGGCACCGACGGCCAAGGCGTCGACGTCCTGGCTCAGCTGCCCCTGGAGGTAGCCGATGGTGTCGGGGCCGTGGACCCGCAGGAAGTCGCGCGCCAGCCACACGGCGCCCGCCTCCCGGCGAAGGGCGAGGTAGTCGGCGGTGACGTCCGGTGGCCCCGTCACTGACCCAGCCTCGGGGCGGCCAGCGCCGGAGCGGCGGCGTCGGCGGGCGAAGCGGGGTGGTCCTGGCGGGCCGCCGTCATGCGGCGGGCTGCCGGCACGGCGGCCAGGAGGGCAGCCGCCTTGTTGCGGCACTCCAGGTCCTCGAGCTGGGGGTCGCTGTCGGCCACGATGCCCGCTCCCGCCTGCACGCTGGCCCGTCCGTCGGGAGCGACGAGCATGGTACGGATGGCCACGGCGGTGTCCAGGTTCCCCGAGAAGTCGAAGTACCCCACCACCCCGGCGTAGGGCCCCCGCTTAGTGGGCTCGAGCTCGTCGATGATCTCCATGGCCCGCACCTTGGGCGCGCCCGACATGGTGCCGGCGGGAAGGGTCGCCCGCAGCACGTCGATGGGGCCCTTCCCCGGCGCCAGGCGGCCCGACACCTGCGACGTGAGGTGCATGACGTGGCTGTAGCGCTCGAGGACCTTCAGCTCGTCGACGTGCTCGGTGCCGAAGGCGACCACCCGGCCCACGTCGTTGCGGGCCAGGTCCACCAGCATGATGTGCTCGGCGATCTCCTTGGGGTCCTCCTGCAGCTCCCCCGCCATGCGCCGGTCCTCCTCGTCGGTGCGGCCCCGTCGGCGGGTGCCGGCGATGGGTCGGGACACCACCCTGCCGTCGAGCAGCTGCACCATGGCCTCGGGAGACGAGCCCACCACGGTGACGGCCGGGTGGCGCAGGAAGTACATGTACGGCGACGGGTTGACCTGGCGCAGCGACCGGTACAGGTCGAACGGGTCGGCCTCGAGCTCGAAGTCGAAGCGCTGGGCCAGGACCACCTGGAAGATGTCCCCGGCCAGGATGTGCTCCTTGGCCGCCTCGACGGCGCCGGCGAAGCCGGCGGCGGTCACGGTACGCCGCACCGCCGGCGGGGGCTCGTCGGGCTCGGGCGGTTCGACGACCGGCTCCTGGAGCGGTTGGGACCCGGCGCCGGCCAGCTGGTCGAGGCCGCGCCCGGCCTCGTCGTAGCGAGCGTCGAGGTCGGCCTCGGTGTCCCCGGGGCCGACCACCACGTTCTCGATCAGGGTGACGCGCTGGCGCCAGTGGTCGAAGGCGGCGATCTGGCCGATGACCCACAAGACGGCGTCGGGATGGCCGAGGTCGTCGGGCGGCTGGTTCGGGAGGTGCTCCACCTCTCGCACCACGTCGTAGCCGAGGTACCCGACCAGCCCCCCGTGCAGCGGCGGGAGATCGGCCAGGGAGGGTGACCGGTAGGCGACGAGGATGGCCTCGACGGCGGCCAGCACGCCTCTGTCGAGGGGCACGGTGTCCGGCAGCCGGCCCTCGACGTGCAGACGACCGTTCCTCGCCACCAGGGTGGCCGACGGGTTGCGCCCCACGAACGACCAGCGGCTCCAGCGCTCGCCGTGCTCCACCGACTCGAGGAGGAAGCCGGGGCGATCCCCCACCACCCGGGCGAAGGCGGCCACGGGCGTGATGAGGTCGGCGAGGATCTCCCGCCACACCGGCACCACCGAGTGGGCCCGGGCCAGCGAGCGGAACTCCTCCCTACTGGGCCGGATCACGTGACTGGGCCGAGGCGGGGCCGAAGGGGCGGAAGAAGCAGCTGTAGGCACCGGTGTGGCACGCGCCGTCGCCCTCCTGGTCCACCACGAAGAGCAAGGTGTCGCCGTCGCAGTCGTAGTACGCCTCGCGGACCCACTGCCGGTCGCCCGAGGTGTCGCCCTTGGCCCACTCCTCCTGGCGAGACCGGCTCCAGTAGACCATCCGCCCGCTCTCCAGCGTGGTCCGGAGGGTGGCCTCGTTCATCCAGGCCATCATCAGCACGCTGCCCGTGCGCCGGTCCTGGGCGATGGCGGGAACCAGGCCGCGGTCGTCGTAGCGGACGTCGTCGAGGCCTCGGATGGCGTGCTCCTCCTGTCGTGCCACCACGCCGAACGTACCGCCTGTCGCCCCCGCCGCCGTCATGCCGGGCGCACCGTGACCCCGGCGGCCGCCAGCCGCTCCTTGGCCTGGCGGACGGTGAACTCACCGAAGTGGAAGATCGACGCCGCCAACAGGGCGTCGGCCCCTCCTTCTCGTGCCCCCTCCACCAGGTGCTCCAGGCTGCCCACGCCGCCGCTGGCGATCACGGGCAGGTTGCACGACGACGCCACGCGGCGGGTGAGCTCCAGGTCGAAGCCGTCGCGGGTCCCGTCCCGGTCCATCGAGGTGAGCAGGATCTCGCCGGCGCCGAGCTGCTCGCACTCCGCCGCCCAGGAGACGGCGTCGAGGCCGGTGGGCTTCCGCCCGCCGTGGGTGTAAACCTCGAATCCCCCCGGAGCCCGACGGGCGTCGATGGCCACGACCACGCACTGGGCCCCGAACTCGGCCGAGAGCTCTTCGACCAGCTCGGCCCGGTTCACGGCGGCGGTGTTGACCGCCACCTTGTCGGCCCCCGCCCGCAGCAGGACCCGAGCGTCCTCCACGGAGCGGACACCACCTCCGACGGTGAGGGGGATGAACACCTCCTCGGCCGTGCGCCGTACCACGTCGAGCATCGTGGCCCGCGCGTCCGAGGAGGCGGTGATGTCCAGGAAGACCACCTCGTCGGCGCCCTCCTGGTCGTAGCGGGCGGCCAGCTCCACCGGATCGCCGGCGTCTCGCAGGTCGACGAAGTTGACGCCCTTCACCACCCGGCCGGCGTCCACGTCGAGGCAGGGGATGACGCGGACGCTCCTCATGGGACGCCGTCCTCGGCCAAGGCCTCGACGGCCTCGACCACCGAGAACGCCCCCTCGTACAACGCCTTGCCCACCACCACCCCGGCCAGGCGGCGTCCTCCTGCCTCGAGCCGGGCGAGGGCCTGCAGGTCGGTGAGGGAGCCGACGCCCCCCGAGGCGATCACCGGCACGGCAGTCGCCGCCAGGACCGCCGCCAGCCCGCTCACGTCGGGCCCGGCCAGGGTGCCGTCGCGGCTGATGTCGGTGACGACGAGAGCAGCCACGCCGGCGTCCTCGAAGCGGGAGAGAGCCTGGCCGAGCTGCACGCCCGACGCCTCGGTCCATCCCCGCACCGCCAGCTCTCCGTCCCGGGCGTCGACGGCCACCGCGACCCGGCCGGGGTGGCGGCCGGCGACCCGGCGCACCAGCCCCGGCTGCTCCAGGGCCGCCGTGCCGATGACGATGCGGGACACGCCCTGGTTCAGGAGCGCCTCGGCCGAGAACTCGTCGCGGATGCCACCGCCAGCCTGGACGGGCACCCGCACGGCGGCGGCGATGGCGGCCACCACCGGCCGGTTCTCGGGGTAGCCGGTGCGGGCGGCGTCGAGGTCCACCACGTGGATCCACGGCGCACCGTCGGCTTCGAACTCTCGAGCCACGGCCAGGGGATCGCCGGCATAGACGGTCTCGAGGGCGTAGTCGCCCTGCACGAGGCGCACGCACTTGCCGCCACGGAGGTCGATGGCGGGGTACAGGTCCATGCTCGTCCTCTTAACCGGGCACCGTGGCGGGGGCCCCTGCCCCGCCCGGCGCCGTGCCCTCAGCGGAGCATCGCTCCACGAAGTTGCGCAGCAGCCCCAGCCCGAAGACGCCCGACTTCTCGGGGTGGAACTGGGTGGCCCACAGGTTCCCCCGCTCCACGGCGGCGACCACCGGCCCGCCGTACTCACAGGTGGCCACCACCTCTTCGGTCATCTCCGGCGCGAAGGAGTGGACGAAGTAGGCCCACGGCGGCTGGGGGAGGCCGGACAGCAGGGCACTGTGGCGGACCGGCTCGAGCACGTTCCACTGCATCTGCGGCCGCTTGACGCCTTCGGGGAGGGCCCGCACCGACCCCTGCAGCACCCCGAGCCCGGCGACGGCAGGGCTCTCCTCGGAGCCGACGTAGAGCAGCTGCATGCCCACGCACACGCCGAGGAACGGCGTGCCCTCGGCCACTGCGTCGACGGCCACGGCGTCCAGGCCCGACGCCCGCAGTGCCTCCATGCACGGACCGAAGGCGCCCACGCCGGGGAGGACCACGCCGCGGGCTCCCCGCGCCGCAGCGGCGTCGGTGACGAGCACGGCGTCGCCCCCCACCTTCTCCAGCGCCTTCTGCGCCGAGCGCAGGTTGCCGATCCCGTAGTCGAGCACCGCGATCACCTGGCCGTCTCCCCGGCCAGGGACGCGGTCATAGCACGCCCTTGGTGGAGGGCACGGCGTCGCCCTCGATGCGCACGGCGTCACGGAGGGCGCGCCCCACTCCCTTGAACGAGGCCTCGAGGATGTGGTGGCTGTTCCGGCCGCTGCGCTGGCGCACGTGCAGCGTGATGGCGGCGGTGGTGGCCAGGGACTGCCAGAAGTGCTCGGCCAGCTGGGGGTCGAAGGGCGGGGTCCCGAGGGAGAGGGCGTCGACGCCACAGTCGACCTCGTAGACCACGAAGGGCCGGCCCGACAGGTCGAGGGCCACGTCGACGAGCGCCTCGTCGAGCGGGAGCGAGACCGACCCGAAGCGACGGATGCCGGCCTTGTCGCCCAGGGCCTCCCGGAGGACCTCGCCCAGCAAGATGCCGACGTCCTCCACCGTGTGATGGGTGTCGACCTCGAGGTCGCCGCGCGCCGTGAGCGTGAGGTCGAGGCCGCCGTGACGGCCGAGCTGCGAGAGCATGTGGTCGAAGAACGGCAGGCCCGTCGTCACGCTGGTCTGGCCCGTGCCGTCGACATCGAGGCGGACGTCGACCTCGGTCTCCCTGGTCGACCGGTGCCTGGCCGCGGTCCGAGCCGGCTTCACGCCAGGACCTCGGCGAGGGCATCCAGGAACGCGCCGTTCTCGTCGGGCGTGCCCACTGTCACCCGGAGGCAGCCGGGCAGCCGGGGCCACCCGCTGCAGTCCCGCACGAGCACCGAGCGGTCGAGCAGGCCCTGCCACACCTCTCGCCCGTCCCGACCCAGCGGGCGGAACAGGACGAAGTTGGCGTCCGACGGCCAGGCCTCAACGGGAAGCCGCCCGAGCTCGGCCGACAGGCGCGCCCGTTGCTCCTTCACGGTGGCCACCCGGGCCTCCATCTCGCTTCTGAAGCGCAGGGCGATGCGGCCGGCCGCCTGCTTCATGGCGTCGACGTGGTAGGGCAGAGCCCGCCGCTCGAGCTCGCTCACCGCCCAGGTCGGGCCCACCAGGTAGCCGAGGCGGGCGGCGGCCATGGACCAGGTCTTGGAGTAGGTCCGCACCACGGCCAGGGCCACGTCCTCGCCCACCAGCTCCAGGGCCGACCACGGCGCGAACTGCCCGTAGGCCTCGTCCACCACCACCAGGCCCGGTGCCCGCTCCAGCAGGTCGGCTACGACGGCCGGCGGCTCGGCTCGCCCGGTGGGGTTGTTGGGCGAGCACAAGAATGTGACGGCGGGCTCGGCGTCGGCCAGCACCCGCTTCACCTCTCCGGCGTCGAGGGTGAAGTCGGGCGCGCGCTCGCCCACCGCCACGGCCGTGCGGGTGATGCGGGCGATGTGGGAGTGCAGGACGTAGGTCGGCTCGAACACCGCCGCCGAGCGCCCCGGCCCGCCGTAGGTCAACAGGAGCGTCTGCAGCACCTCGTTCGACCCGTTCCCGACGAAGACCTGCTCGGGCCGCACCGCGTGGAGGTCGGCCAGGGCGGCCCGGAGCGAGCGGGCGCCGCGGTCCGGGTAGCGGTGGAACGGGATGGCGCCGATCTCCTCGCCGAGGGCGGCGAGCCACGCCCGCGGTGGTGGGTACGGGGACTCGTTGGTGTTGAGCCGGACGTCGACGGCCACCTGGGGCGAGTGGTAGCCCTCCCCGAGGCCCTGGTCGTCGCCCGGGAGGATCAGCGCGCCCATCGCAGCCGGACCGACTCGGCGTGGGCGGCCAGGCCCTCCGCCTCGGCCAGGGCGGCCACGTGGGGGGCCACCCGGGCCAGGCCGGGCTGGTCGACGGTGATGACGTGCACGGTCTTGACGAAGTCGTCCACCCGCAGCGCCCCGGCGAAGCGGGCCGAGCCGTAGGTGGGCAGCACGTGGCTGGGCCCGGCCAGGTAGTCGCCCACGCTGGCCGGGGAGTACGGCCCGCAGAACACGGCGCCGGCGTGGCGCACGAGCGGGACGAGGGCCTCGGGGTCGGCCGACATGATCTCGAGGTGCTCGGGGGCGATGGCGTTGGCCACCTCCATGGCCTGCTCCGGACCGTCCACCACCACGGCATAGCCGCCCTCGGCCAGGGTGGCCTCGATGTCGTGGCGGCGGGGCGACGCCGCCACCAGGCGGGAGACCTCGGCCGAGATGGCGTCGGCCGCTCCCTCCGACCAGGTCACCAGCCAGGCCAGCCCGTCCGGGCCATGCTCGGCCTGGACCACCACGTCGATGGCGGCCCACGTCACCGGGGTGGCCTCGTCGGCCACCACGACCACCTCGGAGGGGCCGGCGAACGGGGCCGGCACGCCCACCACGCCCTCGGCCGCCACCTGGCGCTTGGCCTCGGCCACGTAGAGGTTGCCCGGTCCCACCACCACGTCGACCGGGCGGATGGTCTCGGTGCCGTAGGCCATGGCGGCAACGGCCTGGGCGCCCCCGATCCGGTAGATCTCGTCCACCCCGGCCAGGGCGGCGGCGGCCAGCGTGGGAGCGGCCACCGTGCCGCCGGCCTCGGGCGGCACGCACAGCACCAGCTCCGGGACGCCCGCCACCCGGGCCGGTATGGCAGTCATCAGCACCGTCGACGGGTAGCGGGCCCGGCCGCCGGGCACGTACAGCCCGGCACGGTCCATGGGACGGCGCAGCTCCCGTACCGCGACTCCGTCGCGCTCGTAGTGGGAATCGCCCAGGAGCTGGTGGTGGTGGAAGGCCAGGATGCTCTCGCTGGCCGCCTCGAGCGCCTGACGGAACTCCGGCGCCACGGCTCCGAGTGCCGCGCCCACCTCGTCGGCGGGGACCCGCAGGCTCTCGAGGCGGACGCCGTCGAAGCGCTCGGTGTACTCGCGCACGGCGGCGTCGCCGTGGTCGCGGACATCGGCCAGGATGGCCCGCACGGCCGCCACGCCGGAGTCCTTGCCCAGCTGGGGGCGAGGGAGCGACGAGCGCCAATCGGCGCCGGCGGGCGTGCGAAGGTCGAGTCGCGTGAGCATCGGAGCCAACGATGCTACCGACACGGCGCCGACCCTCCCGGGGGTTTCGGGCCGGCCCGTTTCCGGTCATGATGCAGCCATGTCGTCGCCGGCGGCCGAGCTCTCCTCCGTCGCCACCGTGCTCGAGGAGCTCTCCCAGCGGGTCACCGCCATCGCCGACGCCTACGCCGAAGCCAGGCGTGACGACGTGGCCAACGAGCTGTACCGGGTGGAGCAGGCTCTCAGCGGTGCGGAGCGCAGCCTGTCCAAGGTGGTGGACGCCGAGCGCGACCTCCGAGCGTGAGAAACAGACCGACGGCGCCCTCGGGCGCCGTCGGCCGAGCGGTGGCGGGACCGCTCTCGGAGCAGGTGGCGGGTACCTGCCCCTCTGTGGGTGAGAACGACGGCGGACGCCGTCTTGTTCCCGCCGCACGGCGAGGTCGGCCCCCACCGGTCCAGGGCGGCCACTACCGCAGCGGGACGGTGGAGGACGGGCAGAAGTCGTTCAGGACGCAGGTCTCGCAGCGAGGGCGGCGGGCCACGCAGACCTGGCGTCCGTGAAGGATCAGTCGGAGGCTGAACTCCCCCCGCTGGCGGGCGGGGAGCATGGCATTGAGCTCGTGCTCCACCTTCACCGGGTCGTCGGACGTGGTGAGCCCCAGGCGACGGCTCAGCCGGCCCACATGGGTGTCCACCGGGAGACCGGGGAGCCCGAAGCCCACGCTTCGCACCACGTTGGCCGTCTTGCGACCGACGCCGGGCAGGGTGACCAGGTCCGCCATGGCCGACGGCACCCGTCCGCCGAAGCGCTCGTCCACCGCCTGGGCCATGCCGATCAGGCTCCGGGCCTTGCTGCGGAAGAAGCCGGTCGGGCGGATGAGCTGCTCCAGCTCCCCGGGATCGGCGGCGGACAGGTCCGAGGGGGTCGGGTAGCGCCGGAAGAGCGCCGGCGTCACCTGGTTCACCCGCTCATCGGTGGTCTGGGCCGAGAGGATGGTGGCCACCAAGAGCTGGAAGGCGTCGTCGTGAGCGAGGGCGCACAGCTCGACGCTGGTGCCCGGGTACTCGGAGGTGAGCCTGGCTGCCGCCAGTCGGGCACGTCCCTTGGCGGTCCGGGGCCTGGCCATGACAGCAACTACCTTGGCACCGGTGCACCACCTCGAGGTCAAGCGCCAGATGGGCCAAGGTGACATCGCGGCCGTCTCGGAGCTTCTCGACGTGGCCGCCGAGGCGGACGGCCACCGGCCGTTGGGCGAGCACCAGTGGCTCGACCTGGTCGAGGGCAGGCGTGACGGCTTCGCCGGGCTGGTCGCCTGGGAGCCCGGCCACGGCCACCCCGTGGGCTACGCCCAGCTCACCCGGGGAGCCTCGAGCTGGGCCCTCGAGTTCGTGGTGGACCCGCACCACCGGAGCGGGGACGGCGCCATCGGCCACGACCTGGTGGAGACCGCCTTGCAGGTCGTCGGCCAGGAAGGCGGGGGCCACCTCCACCTCTGGGTGCCCAAGCCCACGCCCGAGCACGACGCCATCGCCCGACGCGCCGGCCTCCGGCGAGGCCGCGAGCTGTACCAGATGCGTCTCCCGCTGCCTGTCCACGAGCCCTTCGAGCTCGCCACCCGTCCATTCGTGGTGGGCCGCGACGAGGAGGCATGGCTGGAGGTCAACAACCGAGCCTTCGCCTGGCACCCCGAGCAGGGCGGCTGGGACCTCGAGACGCTCAAGAACCGGGAGGCCGAGGCCTGGTTCGACCCCGAGGACCTCCTCCTCCACGAACGCCTGGGCCGCCTGGCCGGCTTCTGCTGGACCAAGGTGCACCGAGAAGACCGGCCCCTCGGGGAGATCTACGTGGTCGCCGTCGACCCGGACTTCCAGGGCCAGGGCCTCGGCCGGGCGCTGGTGCTGGCCGGGCTCGACCGGCTGGCCGGCCAGGGCCTCGATACGGCGATGTTGTACGTCGACGCCTCCAACGCACCGGCCGTGCGGCTCTACGAAGACCTGGGTTTCACCATCGACCACGTGGACCGGGCCTATGTGGGCGACGTCGCCCCGAGACCCGGCTAGGCGACCCCGACCCCGACGGCGTTGCCGACGGCGAAGGTGACACCGGCGGCGGCGGCGGCGATGGCCAGCTGACGCAGGGCCGACCGAACGGCGGAGCGGCCGGTGAAGGCGGCCAGGGCCACACCGATGGCCACGGCGGCCAGGGCGCCCACCACCACCGAGCCGATGGTGCCGGCCGTGCCGCGGGTCACGAACCAGGGGATGAGCGGAAGGACGGCCCCGAAGGCGAAGGCCAGGAAGGAGGAGACGGAGGCCTGGACCGGCGAGCCGAGCTCCTCCGGGTCGATCCCGAGCTCCTCGCGGGCGTGGGTCTCCAGGGCCAGCTCGGGGTCGCGCATCATCTGGGCGGCCAGCTCGTCGGCGATGTCGGGCGCCACCCCCCTGCTCTGGTAGATGGCGGCCAGCTCCCGTCGCTCGTTCTCCGGGCTGCGGCGGAGCTCGACGCGCTCCATCTCCAGCTCCCGCTCGAGGAGCTCCGTCTGGGCTCGCATGGAGACGTACTCCCCGGCCGCCATGGAGAACGCGCCCCCGACCAGGCCGGCCAGCCCGGCCAGGCGGACGACCCCCGGCGCCGGGTTGGCGCCGGCCACGCCGAGGATGAGCGACACGTTCGAGACCAGGCCATCGCTGATCCCGAACACGGCGGCCCGGGCCGCGCCCCCCTGGACCTTGCGGTGGTGGTGCTCGTGAAGCGGCTCTTCGGGCCCGCGGTGCACCGCCTCTCGCGTCGGCGAGCTCGGCGACGAGGACGGGCGGTCGGCCATGGCCCCTCTAGCCTAGGGGGATGTCCCGCTACGACCTGACCCGCCCGGAGTTGGCGGCGCTGGTGGGCGATGAGCCGGACTATCGGGCGAGACAGATCTGGGAGGGCCTCTACCGCCACGGCGTGGCACCGGCCGACATGACGGCGCTCCCCAAGGCGCTGCGCGCTCGCCTGGCCGAGGTGCCGGAGCTGGCACCGGCCCTCCGCGCCGAGCAGGAGACGGTGGCGGACGGGAGCACCACCGTGAAGTGGCTCTGGGGTCTGGCCGATGGTCGGCGCATCGAGACGGTGCTCATGCACTACGGGCGGCGCTCCACCGTCTGCGTCTCGACCCAAGCAGGCTGCGCCATGGCCTGCGGCTTCTGCGCCACCGGCCAGGCCGGGTTCGACCGGAACCTCACCACGGGGGAGATCCTGGAGCAGGTGGTGCAGGCGAGGGCGGAGGCCGGCGTCCAGGGCCGGCGCCTGACGAACGTCGTCTTCATGGGCATGGGCGAGCCCCTGGCCAACTACGACCGGGTCTGGGGTGCCGTGGAGCGCCTGCACGCCGACATGGCCCTCTCGGCCCGGCACCTCACCATCTCGACGGTGGGCGTCGTGCCCGGCATCCGCCGCCTGGCCGGCGAGCGCCTCCCGGTGAACCTGGCCGTGTCGCTCCACGCCGCCGACGACACCCTGCGCGACGAGCTGGTGCCCATCAACCGCCGCTACCCGTTGGCGGTGCTGGTGGAGGCCTGTCGGGCCTACCTGGAGGCGACGCACCGCCGGCTGTCGTTCGAGTGGGCCCTCATCGACGGCGTCAACGACCGCCCCGTCGACGCCGCCCATCTGGCTGGCCTGGCCCGGCCCCTGGCCGCCCACGTGAACCTGATCCCCCTCAATCCCACGCCCGGGTACCCCACTCGGGGCACGCCCCCGGCTGGGGTGCGCGCCTTCCAGAGCGCCCTCGCCTCCCTGGGAGTGAACGCAACCGTGCGTCGCAACCGAGGAACCGACATCGCCGCGGCCTGCGGGCAGCTGGCCGCCCGGTAAGACTGGTCACCATGGAATCGCGCCGCTGGACCAACATGGGTCAGCCCCAGACCCTGCAGATCGCCGTCTTCCTGCTCTACATCAACGCCGCCTTCTCGGTCTTCGCCATGTTCCGCGCCGGGGTGTTCCCGCTGCTCTTCCTGGTGGCCGCCGCCGGCAGCGTGGCCGGCGGCTTCGGCACCGCCAACGAGAAGAAGTGGGGCTACCTGCTGGCCGTGGCCATGGCCTTCTTCCCCTTCCTCCTGCGCCTGGCCTACTTCGGTCCCGACGCCGTGCTGTCCACCGACCTGCTCGCCCTGATGTTCGAGATCGCCCTCATCGCCCTCCTGCTGCATCCGCAGAGCCGCGACTACCAACGGATCTGGTTCAAGTAGCGCCGGCGAGCGTCGGGCGCCGCAGGACGATTCGGCGCGAGAGGGACCACGGGAGCGAATAGGTTGGGGGGTGGGGGGTGGGGGG
>JALYHF010000130.1 GCA_030776745.1 Actinomycetota bacterium
GCCCTGGCCCGCCGAGCCGTGCGTCGCCTGCTGGCGGGGGGCCGGGGCGCCTCCCACCCGCCGGGAGCGGCCGCCGTGGAGCGGGTCCTGGAGGTGGCGCGCCACGAGGCGGTGGCCTGTGAGATCGGGACGGGGCTGCGGGTCCGGCGCTCGGCCGGGCGGCTCCGGGTCGAGCCCGCTGCGGTCGGCGGCGATGACGGCTGACGGGGCTCGCCCCGAGGACCCCAACCTCGGCGCCGTACTGATCGGCGAGGACGCGCTCCAGCAGCGGATCAGCGAGCTCGGCAGCCAGATCACGGCCGACTACGCCGGCCGGGCCCCCCTGCTGGTGGGGGTGCTCAAGGGCGCCTTCATGTTCATGAGCGACCTGGCCCGGGCCATCCGCCTTCCCGTGGAGTTCGACTTCATGGCCGTGGCCTCCTACGGCAGCGCCACCAAGACCAGTGGCGTGGTCCGCATCGTGAAGGACCTCGACCTCGACCTCTCGGAGCGCCACGTGCTGCTGGTGGAAGACATCGTCGACAGCGGGCTGACGCTGTCCTACGTCCGACGCAACCTGCTGGCCCGGGGCCCGGCCAGCCTCGAGGTCTGTGCCTTGCTGGTCAAGGAGGGTCTCCAGAAGGCGGACCCCGACTTCCGCTACGTCGGCTTCCGGATCCCGCCACAGTTCGTGATCGGCTACGGGCTCGACGTGGGAGAGCGGTACCGCAACCTCCCCTTCGTCTGCACCTACCTGGGCGGGTAGCGGGGAGGCCCGGAGTACCCTGAGGGCACCGTGAGAAAGGTCCTTCGCAGTCCGGTCTTCTGGGTGGTGGTCGCCCTGGTGGCGCTGGCGGTGGCCAGCACCTTCCTCAGCGGCGGGGGCAAGCCCCACAAGCTCCGGCTGAGCCAGTTCCAAGCCCTGGTGGCCGACGGGAAGGTGCGCTCCGCCCAGGTGGTGGGCGAAGACAAGGTGAAGGGCGAGCTGGCCGACGGCACCGACTACGAGGCCAAGTTCCCGGCCGAGTACGCCGACGAGCTGACCGCCCGGCTGCTCGACGCCCGCGTCGAGGTGGACTCCAAGGAGGCCAAGGAGAACATCTGGCTCTCGCTCCTCGTCAACTTCCTGCCCATCGTGCTGCTCTTCGGTGGCTTCCTCTTCATCGTCAACTCGATGCAGGGCGGCGGGAACAAGGTGATGCAGTTCGGCAAGGCCAAGCCCAAGGTGGTCTCCAAGGAGGAGCCCAAGGTCACCTTCGCCGACGTGGCGGGGGCCGACGAGGCCGTGAACGAGCTGGTCGAGATCAAGGAGTTCCTGGAGTCGCCGGCGAAGTTCCAGGCCATCGGGGCGAAGATCCCCAAGGGCGTCCTCCTGTTCGGGCCTCCGGGGACGGGCAAGACCCTGTTGGCCCGGGCCGTGGCCGGTGAGGCGGGTGTCCCCTTCTTCTCCATCTCCGGGTCCGACTTCGTGGAGATGTTCGTCGGCGTGGGCGCCAGCCGGGTGCGCGACCTGTTCGACCAGGCCAAGGCCAACCCTCCGGCCATCATCTTCATCGACGAGATCGACGCCGTGGGCCGCCACCGCGGCGCCGGGCTGGGCGGGGGCCACGACGAGCGGGAGCAGACGCTCAACCAGCTCCTGGTGGAGATGGACGGGTTCGACACCAAGGCCGGCGTCATCCTCATCGCCGCCACCAACCGTCCGGACATCCTCGACCCCGCCCTCCTGCGCCCCGGCCGGTTCGACCGCCAGATCGTGGTTGACCGCCCGGACCTGGGCGGCCGCAAGCGCATCTTGGACGTGCACGCCAAGGGCAAGCCGCTGGAGGACTCGATCAACCTGGAGGTCCTCGCCCGTCGCACGCCCGGCTTCACCGGGGCCGACCTGGCCAACCTGATGAACGAGGGGGCACTGCTGGCCGCCCGGAACAACCGCGAGCGGGTGAGCATGGGCGAGCTCGAGGAGGCCATCGACCGGGTGATCGGCGGGCCCGAGCGCAAGACCCGGGTGATGAGCGAGAAGGAGAAGCTGGTCATCGCCTACCACGAGGGTGGCCACGCCCTCGTGGGCCATGTCCTGCCTCACGCCGACCCCGTCCACAAGGTGTCGATCGTGGCTCGCGGGCGGGCGCTCGGCTGGACCCTGGCACTGCCCACCGAGGACAAGTACATGGTGACCCGCTCCGAGCTGTGCGACCAGCTGGCCGTGCTCATGGGTGGCCGCACCGCTGAGGAGCTGATCTTCGGGGAGATCACCACCGGAGCGGCCAACGACATCGAGAAGGCCTCCGAGATCGCCCGGGCCATGGTGACGCAGTACGGCATGAGCGACCAGCTCGGCCCCCAGCAGCTGGGTCAGCAGAACGGCGAGGTCTTCGTCGGCCGCGACCTGGGCCACCAGGCCAACTACTCGAACGAGGTGGCGGCTCACATCGACGCCGAGGTGCGGGCTCTGATCACCGGCGCCCACGACGAGGCCATCGAGATCCTGCGCACCCACCGGGCCACCCTCGACCGGCTGGCCTCCGCCCTCATCGAGAACGAGACGCTCGACACCCCCGAGCTGATGGAGATCCTCGGTGATCTGGCGCCCTGGTCGGCCAAGGTCGCCGCCGGCCATGCCCCACCCAGCCCCGACATGGCCGGCGAGGGCCGGGCGGCGGCGGAGGAGGCACCGGCCAAGCCCGAGCGTCGCCCGGTGCCCCGTCCGTCGGCCAAGCCGGCGACGGCGTGACGGCCCTCCGGCACCCATGAGCGAGGTCGACCGGGGGCGGATCGAGAAGGCCGTCCGCGAGCTGCTCGAGGCTCTCGGCGAGGACCCGGACCGGGACGGGCTCCAGCGCACGCCCGAGCGGGTGGCGGCCATGTACGCCGAGCTGTTCGCTGGCCTGCACGAGGACCCGGACCACATCCTCGACGTCACCTTCGACGCCAGCCACGACGAGATGATCCTGGAGAAGGATATCCCGTTCTACGCCATCTGTGAGCACCATCTCGTTCCCTTCGTGGGCAGGGCCCACGTCGGCTACATCCCCAACGCCGACGGCCGCATCACGGGGCTGTCCAAGTTGGTACGGCTGGTGGACTGCTACGCCCGCCGCCCGCAGGTCCAGGAACGCCTGACCACCCAGGTGGCGGACACGCTGGAACGGGTGCTGGTCCCCCGCGGGGTGCTCGTGGTCATCGAGGCCGAGCACCTGTGCATGTCGATGCGCGGGGTGCGCCGGCCCGGCGCCCTCACCGTCACCTCGGCGGTCCGGGGCCTGGTGCGCGAGGACCCCCGCACCCGAGCCGAAGCGATGGCCTTCATCCACGGCCGCTGAGCCCACTGGGCGACGGGGCCGGGGCTACGGTGCGGGCGTGTCCGGCCGCTACGACCTTGTCATCCTCGGGATGGGGTCGGGGGGCATGGTGGCGGCGGAGTTCGCGGCGGCCATGGGGCTCAAGGTGGCCGTCGTCGAGCGCGGGCGGGTGGGAGGCGACTGCCTCTGGACGGGCTGCGTGCCGTCCAAGGCGCTGTTGGCCTCGGCCAAGGTGGCCCACCACCTGCGCAGGGCCGGGGAGTGGGGCCTGCCCGCCCTCGAGGACCCGGACATCGACACCTCGCTGGTGTGGAAGCGCATCCGCGCCACCCAGGACCAGATCGCCGCCACCGACGACAGCCCGGACCGCTACCGCCGTCTGGGCGTCGAGGTGGTCTTCGGCGAGGGCTCCCTGGCCGGGCCCCGGGCCGTCGACGTGGAGGGCAGGGTGTTGCGCACCCGCAAGGTGCTGGTCTGCACCGGGAGCCGGCCGGCCCGGCCACCCGTCCCCGGGCTGGCCGAGGCCGGCTTCCTCACGAGCGAGAACGTCTTCGAGCTGGAACAGGCGCCGGCCAGCATCGTGGCCATCGGCGGTGGCCCCATCGCCATCGAGCTGGCCCAGGGCCTCAACCGCCTGGGCGTGCGGGTCACCGTCCTGCAGAGGGGCCCGGCGGTCCTGAGCCGCGACGAGCCCGAGCTCGTCGCCCTCCTCACCCGGCGCCTCCTGGCCGAGGGCGTCGACCTGCGCCTGGACGTGGAGACGGAGCGGGTCGAGGTGGTGGGGGCCAAGAAGGTCGTCCACGGGACCGAGGGGGGCCGACCCGCCCGCTGGGAGGCCGACGAGCTGCTGGTGGGCGTGGGCCGCACGCCCAACGTGGAGGGCCTGGGCCTCGAGGCGGCGGGCGTGCGGGTGGGCAGGCGCGGCATCGAGGTGGACGACCGCATGCGCACCAGCGCCTCGTCGGTCTACGCCGCCGGCGATGTCGCCGGCCGCTACCTCTTCACCCACTCCGCCGCCCACGAGGCGGTGCGGGCGGTGCGGGACATGTTCTTCCCGGGCAAGGGCAAGGTGAGCGACCTGGTGCCCTGGTGCACCTTCACCGACCCCGAGCTGGCCCACGCCGGGATGACCGAGGCCGAGGCCAGACGGGCCCACGGCGACGAGGTCCGGGTCTGGCGGGTGGACCTGGCCCATTCCGACCGGGCCCGCGCCGAGGGCGACGCCGAGGGTCGCATCATCGCCGTCTGTGGTCCCAAGGGGCGCCTGCTGGGCGCCCACATCCTTGCCGCCACCGCCGGTGACATGATCCACGAGCTGGCCCTGGTGATCGACAGGGGCGGCAAGCTCACCGACGTCTCCCACCTCATCCACGTGTACCCCACGCTGTCCACCTCGGTGGGACAGCTCGCCTCCCAGGCCACCTACGAGAAGGCTCGCAGGCTCCGCTGGGTCACCCGCGTCGCCCGTCTCCGGCCCTTCGGGCGCTAGTTCCCGCCGGTAGGCTGGGGCGGTGTCGGCCCTGGTGATGGGAATCCTCAACGTCACCCCGGACTCCTTCTCCGACGGCGGCCGCTTCTTCGACCGGGAGTCGGCGGTCGCCCACGGCCTGGCCATGGTGGAGGCCGGCGCCGACGTGGTGGACGTGGGCGGCGAGTCCACCCGGCCGGGAGCCCAGCCGGTGGACGAGCAGGAGGAGCGGCGACGCGTGGTCCCGGTGATCGAGGCCCTCTCCCCCCTGGTGCGGGTCTCGGTCGACACCACCAAGGCGGCGGTGGCGGAGGCGGCGGTGGAGGCCGGCGCCACCTTGGTGAACGACGTCTCCGCCTCCCTCCACCGGGTGGCCGCGGCCGGGGGGGTGGGGTGGGTGGCCATGCATCGCCGCGGCACCCCGTCCACCATGCAGGCCGATCCCCGCTACCACGACGTGTTCGCCACCGTGCGCGGTTTCCTCCTGGCCCGCGCCGAGGAGGCGGCGGCGGCCGGCGTGGAGGAGGTCTGGATCGATCCCGGCATCGGATTCGGCAAGACCGCGGCCCACAACCTCAGCCTGCTGCGCCGCCTCCGGTCGCTGGTCGCCACCGGCTACCCCGTGGTGGTGGGAACGAGCCGCAAGTCGTTCCTCGGGTCGCTGGCCGGCGGAGCCCCCGTGGACGACCGCCTGGAGGGCTCGCTGGCCACGGCGGTGTACGCCATGGCCCAGGGGGCGGAGATGGTGCGGGTCCACGACGTGGCGCCCACCGTGCAGGCGGCGCGCCTCGTGTCGGGCGCCGTCCCGGCCGGCCGGGGGAGCGGCCGGTGAGGGGGAAGTGGGCGGCCGGCATCGAGCCCCGCAACTTCTCGTGGATCATCAAGGACAGGTTGGCGGTGAGCGAGCGGCCGGGCGGCTACGCCCGCAACCACCGTCGGGTGCGGCGGCGGGAGGAGATCATCTGGCTGCGCGAGCAGGGCTTCGACCGCCTCGTGTCGCTCCTCGCCTCGCCCCACAACCTCTACGCCTACGACGAGCTGGGAGTGGGGTGGTCGCACTTCCCCTTCGGGCTCCAGGCCGACCCCCGGGCCGTGCTTCCCGAGCTGTACGAGGCGCTGCGGGGCTGGCTGGCGGCCGGCGACCGCATCTTGTTGCACGAAGAGGAGCTGGGCGACCGCCTGATGGGGGTGGCGGCCGGCTACCTGCTGTGGTCGGGCCTGGTCCCGACCGGGCCCCAGGCCATCGCCGTGCTGGAGCGGATCATCCACCGCCAGATGGGCCCGCCCGGGCGCCAGCTCGTGGCCCTGGCCGCCAACCTCTAGTGGCCGGCGACCGCGTCGAGCTGCGCGGCCTGCGGGCCACCGGCACCCACGGGGTCCTCCCCGAGGAGCAGGCCCGCCGCCAGCCCTTCGAGATCGACGTCGACGTGGAGGTCGACCTGCGCCCGGCCGGGCGCTCGGACGCCCTGGGCGACACCGTGGACTACGGCGCCCTGGCCGAAGCGGTGGCGGGCATCGTGGGGTCCGAGCGCTTCGCCCTGCTCGAGCGGTTGGCCGAGCGCATCGCCGAGGTGGCCCTGGCCGACGAGCGGGCCCGCTCGGTCACCGTGTCCGTGCGGAAGCTGCGGCCCCCCCTCCCGGTGGACCTGGCCACGGTGGGGGTGCGCATCACCCGACAGCGAGGCGGGTGAGGGCCTTCCTCGCCCTGGGCTCCAACCTCGGGGACCGCTGGGCGCACCTGCGCACGGCGGTGGAGGGGCTGCCCGACGTGGTGGCCGTCTCCCGGGTCTACGAGACCGATCCGGTGGGGGGGCCGGAGGGCCAAGGCAGCTACCTGAACCTGGTAGCCGAGCTCGACACCGAGCTCTCCCCGCACCAGCTGCTCGCCGTGAGCCGCCGTCTCGAGGCGGCGTCCGGCCGGGTGCGGGGCGAGCGGTGGGGTCCCCGCACCCTGGACGTGGACGTGCTGCTCGTCGGCGACCTGAGGGTGGCCGACCCGGACCTGCAGGTGCCCCACCCCCGCATGTGGGAGCGGGCCTTCGTGCTCGTCCCGCTGTCGGATCTCGCCCCCGACCTGGTGCCGGCCGCACCCCACGACCCCACCGTCCGGCTCGCCGGCTCGCTGTGACCGCCGTAGGTACGCTTCACCGGTACGAACAGCACCTCGCCACCGGGGGCTGGAACGTCCGAAGGGAACGGGGCCCGGCCCGATGCTGGTGATCGAGACCATCGAGGGCTTCCGCCGGGCGCTCGACGCAGAGCGGGGCGTCGGGCGCACGGTCGGGCTGGTCCCCACCATGGGCTCCTTGCACGACGGGCACCTGTCGCTCGTGCGACGGGCGGTCGCCGAGTGCGAGGTGGTCGCCGTGACGGTCTTCGTCAACCCGCTCCAGTTCACGACGGGGGAGGACCTCGCCTCCTATCCGCGCGACCTGGAGGGGGACACGAGCGTGGCCTCCGCCGCCGGCGTGGAGTACCTGTTCGCGCCGTCCGTGCGGGAGATGTACCCGGACGGGATGCTGACCAGCGTGGCCGTGTCCGAGCTGAGCGAGGGCCTGGAGGGATCCGCCCGACCCGGGCACTTCACCGGGGTGGCGACCGTGGTGGCCAAGCTGTTCGCCATCGCCGGGCCCTGCCGGGCCTACTTCGGCGAGAAGGACCACCAGCAGCTGGCCGTCGTGCGACGTCTGGTCGCCGACCTGTCCTTCCCGGTCCAGGTGGTGGCCTGCCCCACGGTACGAGAGGCGGACGGCCTGGCCCTGTCCAGTCGCAACCTGCGACTGTCGGGCGACGAGCGCAGGGCCGCCGCCGTGCTGCACCGGGCGCTCCTGGCCGGCCGGGCCCTGCTGGAAGCCGGTGAGGACGACGCCGACGTGGTGGGCGCCGCCATGGCCGAGCACATCGCGGGGGAGCCGTCGGCCCGTGCCGACTACGCCGAGGCCCGGGAGGAGGACGGCGACTGGCGCCTCCTGGTCGCCGCCTGGTTCGGGGCCACCCGACTGATCGACAACCTCGCCGTGCCCGGACGGGCGCGCCGCCGGGCGTCCGCCCCGCCGGAAGGAGGCTGAGTGGCCGAGGCGCCGCCGCCGGCTCCCGGTCGGCCGAGAGAGCCGTTGGCGGACCTCGACGTCCTCGTCCTCGGCTCGGGCGTCGGGGGCCTGTCGGCGGCCGTGGGCGCCGCCGCCACCGAGGCCGGCATGCGGGTCGGCGTGCTCACCAAGGGCGAGCTGGCCCAGTCGGCCACGAGGTGGGCGCAGGGTGGCGTAGCGGCCGTCCTCGGGGGCGACGAGGACTCCACCGACCTGCACCTGGCCGACACGCTGGCCGCCGGCGCGGGTCTGTGCGACGTCGACGCCGTGCGGGTGCTGGTGGACGAGGGGCCGGCGCGGGTCAACGAGCTCATCGCCCTCGGAGCCGTGTTCGACCGCGACCACGAGGGAACGCTCCTCAGGGCGCAGGAAGGCGGCCACTCCATCCCCCGGGTCGTCCACGCCGGAGGGGCGGCCACGGGCGCCGAGATCGAGCGGGCCCTGGTGGAGGCGGTGCGGGCCACGGCGGCCGTGGTGCTCGAGGGCTGGCTGGCGGTCGAGCTGGTGGTCGAGGCCGTTCCCGGGGGGTCCCGCCGTTGCCGCGGCGTGGTGGCCCTCGACGGGACCGGCGTGGCCCGTGAGGTGCGGGCGCACCACGTGTTGGTGGCCACGGGGGGCGCCGGTCAGCTCTTCGCCGTCACCACCAACCCCGCCCACGCCACCGGGGACGGGCTGGCCATGGCCCTTGGTGCCGGCGTGCCCGTGGCCGACATCGAGTTCGTGCAGTTCCACCCCACCGCCCTGCACCATCCCGCCATGCCGCGACCGCTCCTGTCCGAGGCGCTCCGGGGCCACGGCGCCGTGCTCCGCGACGCCGAGGGCGACCGCTTCGTCGACGAGCTGCAGCCCCGCGACGTGGTCAGCCGAGCCATGACCACCCGCATGCGGGACCAGGGTGTCGACCACCTGTGGCTGGACGCCACCGGGCTCGAGCACTTCGACGAGCGCTTCCCCACCATCGCCGCTTCGCTGCGGGACTGTGGGCTGGACCCGGCCTCGGACTGGCTGCCGATCGCCCCCGCCGCCCACTACGTCTCGGGCGGCATCGTCACCGATCTCGACGGCGCCTCCGGCCTGGCCGGGCTGTGGGCCTGCGGCGAGGTGGCTTGCACCGGCGTGCACGGGGCCAACCGCCTGGCCTCCAACTCCCTGCTGGAGGGGATGGTGTTCGCCCCGAGGGTGGTCGAGGCCATCGCTCGGGGCAAGGAGGGCGCCGACCCGACAGGTGCCATGCGGGACGTCGTGGCCGCCACCGCCGGGGGGGTCCTGTCCGTCGGGGTCCCTCCGCGGCGGTCCCCCCCGCCGGCGGCGGGGCCCCCACCGCCGGGGGCCCCTCCCTCCGGGCCACCCGCCCGGCTCCCCGCGGGTCGCGAGGTGGTGCAGGGGGCGATGACCGAGGGCGCCGGCGTACTCCGGTCCGCCCACTCCCTCGAACAGGCGGAGAAGGCGCTCGAGGGGCTGGGCGACGTGGAGGACCCCGAGGTGCGGAACCTGGTCCTGGTGGGGAGGGCGCTCGTGCTGGCCGCCTCGGCGCGGGAGGAGACTCGCGGGGCGCACGCTCGAACGGACTTCCCCGACCCCGACGAGGCGTTCCGGCGCCGGCTGGTCATCAGGTGAGCGGGTTCGTGGATCCGCCTCTCGGCGCTGTGCGAGACGTGGTGGCCCGGGCGCTGGCCGAGGACCTGCTGCCCCTCGGAGACGTGACGGCCACCCTTGTGGACCCGGCGGCGCGGGCCCACGTGGCCCTGGTGAGCCGCGCCCCCGGCGTGCTGGCCGGGCGGCTGGGGGCGGCGGAGACCTTCGGCCAGGTCGACCCCTCGCTCGAGGTGGCCTGGCTGCTCGACGACGGGGAAGGCTTGGGCGCCGGCGCCGTGATCGCCACCGTCGTCGGGTCGCTGACCTCGATCCTCACCGCCGAGCGCACCGCCTTGAACCTGCTGTGCCACCTCTCCGGCGTGGCCACCCTGACCCGTCGCTACGTGGCCGCCGTGGCCGGGAGCGGCGCCCGCATCCTCGACACGCGAAAGACGACGCCCGGGCTGCGGGCCCTCGAGAAGGCGGCGGTACGGGCAGGGGGTGGCCACAACCACCGGGGCAACCTCTCCGAGATGGTCCTGGTGAAGGACAACCACCTGGGCGGCACGTCCATCGCCGAGGCGGTGGCCCGGGCCCGGGAGCTGTGGCCCATGCGGACGGTGGAGGTCGAGTGCGACGGTCTGGGCCAGGTGCGGGAGGCGCTGGAGGCCGGGTCCGACTGCGTCCTCCTCGACAACATGACGCCCGACGACGTGGCGGTGGCCGTGCAAGAGGTCGGCGGCCGAGCCGTGGTCGAGGTCTCGGGTGGCCTCAGCCTGGACAACGTGGCTGCCTTCGCCGCCGCCGGGGCCGATCTGCTCTCGGTGGGGGCGCTCACGCACTCGGCACCGGCCCTCGACATCGGCCTGGACCTGGGCGCCTGAATGCTGCTGGCCGTCGACGTGGGCAACACCCAGATCCTCATCGGCCTGCTGCAGGGCGCCGACCTCGTCGACCAGTGGCGCCTCGCCACCCACGCCGACCGCACGTCCGACGAGTACTCGGTGCTGATCGGCCAACTCATCCGGGAGGCGGACGTCGACGGCATCGTCATCTCCTCGGTCGTGCCGCGGGCCACGGCCGCCCTGCGGGACATGGCCACCCGCTACTTCGGCTTCCCGCCGGTGGTCATCGAGCCCGGGGTGCGCACGGGCATGCCGATCCTCATCGACGACCCCAAGGAGGTGGGCGCCGACCGAGTGGTCAACGCCGTCGGCGCCTACGACCGCTACGGAGGCCCCACCATCGTGGTGGACTTCGGCACGGCCACCACCCTCGACGCCGTGTCGGCCAAGGGCGAGTACCTGGGCGGGGCCATCCTCCCCGGGATCGAGATCAGCATGGACGCCCTCTTCGCGCGGGCCGACCGGCTGTACCGGGTGGAGCTCGTCGAGCCCCGCAGCGTCATCGGCAAGAGCACCGTCGAGTCGCTCCAGTCGGGGGCGATCTACGGGTTCTCGGCCCAGGTGGACGGCATCTGCCGGAGGATGGAGGACGAGCTGGGGGAGTGCACCGTGGTGGCGACCGGAGGCCTGAGCGGGCTGATGGCCCGGTACTCGAGCAGCATCGAGCAGCTCGACCCCTGGCTGACCCTGCACGGGCTGCGGCTGGTCTTCGATCGCAACCGCGACCGCAGGTAGGAGCCGAAGGACGAGGCCGGCCCCCAGGTAGGGTCCGCTGGTGACCGGCGTCCCGTACCGCTTCGAGCGCACGCGGGAGGCGGCGTCGCTGCACGCCGCCTACGACGAGCTGGACGCCGGGGCCGAGACCGGCGTCGTGGTGTCGGTGGCAGGGCGCCTCATGCTCCGCCGGGTGCAAGGCAAGCTCGCCTTCGGGGAGCTTCGGGACTCGAGCGGCGCCGTGCAGCTCTTCGCCACGGCGGCGACCACGGAGGACTTCGACGGGTTCTGCTCGCTCTCACTGGGCGACTGGATCGGCGCCAGCGGCGAGGTGGTCAAGACCCGCCGGGGCGAGCTGAGCGTCAAGGTGGCGTCCTGGGTGGTCCTGGCCGAGGCCCGCCGGGGCTTCGGCGATAAGTGGCACGGCGTCGTCGACGTCGACACGCGCTACCGCCAGCGGGAGGTGGACCTGTGGGCCAACGAGCGGTCCCGCCAGACCTTTCGCCTGCGCAGCCGCCTGGTCAGCCTCTTGCGGCGGTGGCTGGAGGACCGTGGGTTCGTGGAGGTGGAGACGCCTATCTTCCACCCGGTCCCGGGCGGCGCCCTGGCCCGGCCCTTCGTCACCTACCACAACGCCTTGGACCTCGACCTCTACCTGCGCATCGCCATCGAGCTGTATCTGAAGCGACTGGTCGTCGGTGGGTTCGAGAAGGTCTTCGAGCTGGGTCGGACCTTCCGCAACGAGGGCCTGTCCCCCCGGCACAACCCCGAGTTCACGATGCTGGAGCTGTACCAGGCCTACGCCGACTACGGCGACATGATGGAGCTCACCGAGTCGATGGTCGCCCACCTGGCCACCGAGGCGTGCGGGGGGACCAAGCTCTCCTACGGGGGCCGGGACCTCGACCTCACCCCTCCCTGGCGGCGCGCCACCCTCATCGAGCTGGTGGAGGAGCACGCCGGCGTGCGGGTCGGCGTGGACATGCCGCTCGGGGAGCTGCGATCCGTCGCCGGCGCCCACGGCGTGGCCGTGGAGGAGGGATGGGGCCCCGGCAAGCTCGTCATGGAGCTCTACGAGAAGACGACCGAGGCGGCGCTGTGGGGGCCGGTCTTCGTGTGCGACTACCCCGAGGAGGTCTCTCCCCTGGCCCGTCCCCACCGGTCCCGGCCGGGGCTGGTCGAGCGTTTCGAGGCCGTGGTGGCCGGCCGGGAGCTGGCCAACGCCTTCAGCGAGCTGGTCGACCCCGACGTCCAGCGGGCCCGCTTCGAGGAGCAGGCCCGCTCCCGGACGGCGGGTGACGAGGAGGCCATGGTGGTGGACGAGGACTACGTGCGCGCCCTCGAGCACGGGCTGCCCCCCACCGGTGGGCTCGGCGTCGGGATGGACCGCTTGGTGATGCTCCTGGCCGACGTGCACCACATACGCGACGTGCTGCTCTTCCCGACGCTGCGCCCCGCGCCGTGATGGCCAGCTCGCCCCGGTCCCAGCGTGACCGGAAGGCTCAGGCGTCGATGTCGTCGAGCAGGCGGTGGCCGAGGTCGGCCATGGCGGCCACCACGGGCCCGGCGGGGAGGCCCTGCACGGCCTCCGCCGCCAGCTCTGCGTAGCGGCGGCCCACGTCCTTGGCGGCCCGGATGGCCACGGTGGAGCGCACGATGGAGCGGGCCTTGTCCCGTTCCGGGGCGTTCACCGGTCGGCCGAGCAGCTCGCGCAGCTCGGGCCCGGCGTCGCCGTCGGCCAAGGCGTAGATCACCGGGAGGCTGTACGTGCCCTCCACCAGGTCCTGGCCGGCCGGCTTGCCCAACGCGCCGTCCGAGGCCACCACGTCCAGCAGGTCGTCTCGGATCTGGAAGGCCATCCCGAAGGCATGTCCGAACTGGGTCAGCGCCTCCACCTGGGGCCGGTGGAGCCCGGCGGTGAGGGCGCCGATCCGGCACGAGGCGGCCATGAGGGAGGCCGTCTTCCCGGCGATCGACGCCAGGTAGGACTCCTCGGAGCGCGACACGTCGAAGGCGCTCTGGATCTCTCCGACCTGGCCCTCGCACAGCCGCCCGATGGTGGCGGCCAGCAGCCCGGCCACCTCGGTCCCCAGGGACGCGGCGATCTCGGAGGCCCTGGCCAGGAGGAAGTCCCCGGCCAGGATGGCCACCAGGTTCCCCCAGTGGGCGTTCACGCTCTCCACGCCCCGGCGGCTGGTCGCCTCGTCCATCACGTCGTCGTGGTACAGGGAGCCGAGGTGGACCAGCTCCACCGACACGCCGCCCTGGACCACCTCCGGCGTGGTCTCCACCCCCCCGGCGGCGGCCGAGGCCAGGGTCAGGGCGGGCCGCAGGCGCTTCCCCCCGGCCCCGATCAGGTGGCCGGCCACGTCGGTCAGGAACGGATCACCGGTCTCGACCGAGTGCCGGAGGGCCTCTTCCAAGGTGGCGAGGTCGTCCTCGAGGCGGGGAAGACTGAGCAGCTCGGCGACATTGACCATTGTCAAGGACAGTACGCCACCCGGTCGAAGGACCAACAACCGCGCAGACGGCTGTAACGGCGGGACGGTGGGTAGACTGAACCTTCGACACCCTCGCCCTAGGAGGCGGTCACTTGTTCGAACGCTTCACGGACCGGGCTCGCCGAGTCCTCGTGCTGGCACAAGAAGAGGCGCGGCTGCTCAACCACAACTTCATCGGCACCGAGCACATCCTGCTCGGGCTCATCCACGAAGGCGAGGGGGTGGCAGCCAAGGCCCTCGAGTCGCTCGGGATCTCGCTGGAGGCGGTCAGAGAGAAGGTCGAGGAGACCATCGGCCCGGCGGGGTCGTCCACCACGGGCTCGCCGCCGTTCACGCCTCGGGCCAAGAAGGTCCTCGAGCTGTCCCTCCGAGAGGCCCTCCAGCTGGGCCACAACTACATCGGCACCGAGCACATGCTCCTCGGCCTGGTGCGCGAGGGCGAGGGCGTGGCCGCCCAGGTCCTGGTCAACCTGGGGGCCGATCTGTCCCGGGTGCGCCAGCAGGTGATCCAGCTGCTGTCCGGCTACCAGGGCAAGGAGGGCACCACCCAGGGTGGCCCGGCCGGGGCCGGAGGGCAAGAGACGCCGTCGGGGTCGCCCGTGCTCGACCAGTTCGGGCGCAACCTCACCACCCAGGCCCGTGAGAAGAAGCTCGACCCGGTCATCGGCCGCGAACGCGAGATCGAGCGGGTCATGCAGGTCCTGTCCCGGCGCACCAAGAACAACCCGGTGCTGATCGGCGAGCCCGGCGTGGGCAAGACGGCCATCGTCGAAGGCCTGTCGCAGCGCATCGTGGCCAACGACGTCCCCGACACGCTCCGGGCCAAGCAGCTCTACACGCTGGACCTGGGCGCCCTCGTGGCCGGGTCCCGCTACCGCGGCGACTTCGAGGAGCGGCTGAAGAAGGTCCTCAAGGAGATCCGGACCCGAGGCGACATCATCCTGTTCATCGACGAGCTCCACACCCTGGTCGGAGCCGGGGCGGCGGAGGGCGCCATCGACGCGGCGTCGATCCTCAAGCCCATGCTGGCCCGAGGCGAGCTGCAGACCATCGGCGCCACCACGCTCGACGAGTACCGCAAGCACCTGGAGAAGGACGCCGCCCTCGAGCGGCGGTTCCAGCCCATCAAGGTGGAGGAGCCCACCCTCTCCCACACCATCGAGATCCTCAAGGGCCTGCGGGACCGCTACGAGGCCCACCACAGCGTCACGATCACCGACCAGGCGCTGGTGGCGGCGGCCAACCTGGCCGACCGCTACATCTCGGACCGCTACCTGCCCGACAAGGCCATCGACCTGATCGACGAGGCCGGGTCGCGGCTGCGCATCCGGCGGATGTCCACCCCCACCGACTTCAAGCAGCTCGAGGACGAGATCGGCAGGGTCCGCAAGGAGAAGGAGCAGGCCATCGAGCGCCAGGCGTTCGACCAGGCCAAGTCGCTCTCCGAGAAGGAGAAGGCCCTCCTCGAGCGGCGGGCGGCCAAGGAGACCGAGCTGCGGGCCACGGGCGACAACCTCTTCGACGTGGTCGACGAGGAGGTGATCGCCGAGGTCCTGGCCAACTGGACCGGCATCCCGGTCACCCAGCTGACCGAGGAGGAGACGGCCAAGCTGCTCAGGATGGAGGAGGAGCTGCACAAGCGGATCATCGGCCAGGAGGACGCCATCAAGGCCCTCTCGCGCTCGATCCGCCGCACCCGGGCCGGGCTGAAGGACCCCAAGCGCCCCAGTGGCTCGTTCATCTTCCTCGGGCCCACGGGCGTCGGGAAGACCGAGCTGGCCAAGGCGCTGTCCGAGTTCCTCTTCGGCGACGAGTCGTCGCTCATCCAGCTCGACATGTCCGAGTACATGGAGAAGCACACGGTGAGCCGCCTGGTGGGCTCGCCCCCGGGCTACGTGGGCTACGAGGAGGGCGGCCAGCTCACCGAGGCCGTGCGCCGCAAGCCGTTCTCGGTGGTGCTGTTCGACGAGATCGAAAAGGCCCACCCCGACGTGTTCAACGCCTTGTTGCAGATCCTCGAGGACGGGCGGCTCACCGATGCCCAGGGCCGCTCCGTCGACTTCAAGAACACGGTGCTGATCATGACCTCCAACCTGGGGACGGCCGACCTGCGCAAGGCCTCCCCCGGCTTCGCCAAGACCAGCGAGGCCGTCACCTACGAGCGGATGAAGGAGAAGGTCAACGAGGCGCTCAAGCAACACTTCCGGCCAGAGTTCTTGAACCGCATCGACGAGGTCATCGTCTTCCACGAGCTCTCTCGCGAGGAGGTCACCCAGATCGTCGACCTCATGGTGCGCCGGGTCCGCGAGCAGCTGGAAGGCCAGGGCCTGAGCTTCGAGCTGAGCCAGCCGGCCAAGCTGCTGCTGGCCGAGCGGGGCTACGACCCCACGCTCGGTGCCCGCCCGCTGCGCCGGGCCATCCAGCAACTGGTCGAGGACCCGCTGTCGGAGCGCATCCTGTGGAAGGAGTTCCGGGCCGGCGAGACGATCATCATCGACGTCGAGGACGGCGAGGTGGTCTTCCGCTCCGTGGAGGGCTTCGAGCCCCCGCCGGTGGAGCTGGCCGGCACCGGGCCCGTCTCCGACTAGCCGGGCAGCACCACGAAGGCACCCGCCCGGCTGCTGGTCCTGGGCCTCCTGGTCCTGACCGGCTGCCGGGTCGACACCGCCGTCGAGGTGGACGCCGGCCCCGACGGGCGGGGGCAGGTCCGAGCGACGGTCACCCTCGATCGGGCCGCCGCCGAGCAGGTGCCCGACCTGGCCCGCCAGCAGCGAGTAGAAGACCTCGAGGCGGCCGGCTGGCGAGTGGAGGAGCCGGAGCGGGATGAGGACGGCAGCGTGGAGGTGCGCGCCGTGAAGGCGTTCTCGTCAGCGGCGGGGGCCACCAGAGCGGTGGAGGAGCTCACCGGCCCCGACGGCGCCTTCCGCCAGTTCGCGCTCACCCGCACCCGCACGTTCCTCAAGACCCGCACCCGGTTCTCCGGAACCGTCGACCTGTCCAGAGGGCTGGAGGGCTTCATCGACCCGGTCCTGCGGGAGCGCTTGGGCGGGTCGGGCCTCGACAGCGCCACGGTGGAACGCCAGCTCGGTGCCCCGCTGGCCCAGGTCTTCACGTTCGAGGTCCGGGCCGACCTGCCGGGGGAGGTCGCCGGCAACGCGCCGGGCGGCCGGGCGGTGTGGGAGCCGAAGCTGGGCCAGACCATGGCCCTGGAGGCGTCGGCGGAGCAGTGGAACGTCCTGGCGCTGGCCTCCGCCGTGACCGCCGTGGTCAGCGGAGCGGCCCTGCTGGTGGTCCTCGTGCGCCGTAGTCGGACCGTCTCCTGGAGCTGACCCGTCCGTTCTCGGCCGGAGCGGCGCTGCCGTCACAGCCCCTTCCTAGGGTGACTGCCGTGAGCAAGGGCCGCACCGTCCATCGCTGCAGCGACTGCGGCGGCGTTGCGCCGAGGTGGGCCGGCCGGTGCGGGTCGTGCGGTCAGTGGAACACCCTCGTCGAGGAGTCCCAGCGCGCCTCCCCGGTGCCGGGGCTGGCGGCGCCGGAGGGGGCGCAACCGGCCGTCCCCATCACCCAGGTCGACATGGAGGCGTGGGCCGCTCGGCCCACCGGTCTGGCCGAGCTCGACCGGGTTCTGGGCGGGGGCCTGGTCGCCGGGTCGGCCACCCTGCTCGGTGGCGAGCCCGGCATCGGAAAGTCCACGCTGCTGTTGCAGGTGCTGTCCTCCCTCGCCGCCGGTGGGGCCCGTTGCCTGTTCGTGTCGGCCGAGGAGTCCACCCAGCAGGTACGGGCGCGCGCCGAGCGCCTCGGCGCCCTGCAGCCGCGGCTCTGGCTGGTGTCGGAGACGTCGCTGGCCGGTGTGCTCGTCGCCGTCGAGGACGTGAGGCCGGACGTGGTGGTGGTGGACTCGGTGCAGACGCTGTTCGACCCCGAGACGGCCTCGGCGCCCGGCTCGGTGGCCCAGGTACGCCAGTGCGCCCACCACCTGGTGCACCTGGCCAAGCGCGGTGGCCCCATCACGATCCTGGTGGGCCACGTCACCAAGGAGGGCGCCCTGGCCGGCCCGCGGGTCCTCGAGCACATGGTGGACACGGTCCTGTCCTTCGAGGGCGAGCGCCACCACGCCCTGCGCCTGCTGCGGGCGGTCAAGCACCGCTTCGGCCCCACCGGGGAGCTCGGCCTCTTCGAGATGGCCGAGGGTGGCCTGGTCGGTCTGCCCGACCCCGGGGCGCTGTTCCTGAGCGACCGCCGCCAGGGCGCCCCCGGATCGGTGGTGGTACCGGCCATGGAGGGTCGCCGGCCGCTCCTCGTGGAGCTCCAGGCCCTGGTGGCGCCCTCGGCGCTGGCCATGCCCCGCCGCTCGGCCCAGGGGCTCGACTCCGGCCGCCTCGCCCTGCTCATGGCCGTGCTCCACCGCCGGGTGGGGATCTCCCTGGCTCAGGCCGACGTCTACGCCTCGGTGGTGGGAGGCGTCGAGGTGGCCGAGCCGGCCGCCGACCTGGCCATCGGCCTGGCCCTGGCTTCGGCGGTCACCGAGGTCGCCCTCCCACCGGGCCTGGTCGCCTGCGGGGAGGTGGGGCTCGTCGGCGAGGTGCGCCAGGTGGCTCACACCGCCCGCCGCCTGGCCGAGGCCTGCCGCCTGGGTTTCCGGCGCGCCGTGGTCGCTGCTTCCGCCCCCGAATCGCCGCCGGGCGTGGAGTGCCTGCGGGTGGCGTCCCTGGCCGAGGCCATCGGTGCCCTCGGGCTCGGAGCGGCGAAGTAGCATTTGGTCGTGCTCGTTCGGCGCAGCACCGCCATGATCGAGGCGCTGGCCGCCGTGGCCCCGGGGCGGCCCCTGCGAGAGGGACTCGACCGCATCCTCCAGGCCAACATGGGTGCCCTCATCCTGGTTGGTGACGGTCCCGATGTGCTCGCCATCTGCTCCGGCGGGTTCCTGCTCGACGCCGAGTTCAGTCCCCAGCGCCTCTCGGAGCTGGCCAAGATGGACGGCGCCATCATCCTGGCCTCCGACGCCAGCCGCATCGCCCGCGCCAACGTCCACCTCCTGCCCAGCCCGAACGTGCCCACCTCCGAGACCGGTACCCGTCACCGCACGGCCGAGCGCGTGGCCCGCTCCATCGACGTTCCGGTCATCTCGGTCTCCGAGGACATGTCGGTGATCGCCGTCTACCGACACGACCTGAAGCACCCCCTCGAGCCCATCCCCCGCCTGCTCAACCGGGCCAACCAGGCCCTCCAGACCCTGGAGCGCTACAAGAACCGCTTGGACGCGGTGAGTGGCAACCTCTCGGCCCTCGAGGTGGAGGATCTCGTCACGGTGCGCGACGTCGTCACCGTGCTGCAGCGGGCCGAGATGGTGCGGCGCATCGCCGAGGAGATCGACAGCTACATCGTCGAGCTGGGCACCGACGGCCGGCTGGTGCTGTTGCAGCTCGAGGAGCTCATGGGCGGAGTGGAGGACGACCGTCGCTTCGTGATCCAGGACTACTTCCAGGACCGGCGTCGCTGGCACCTGGAACAGGCCCTCGAGGCGCTGTCGGACCTGAGCACCGAGGACCTGGTCGACCTCAAGCGGGTGGTGGCCGTGCTGCGCCTGGACTCCGACGAGTTGGACAAGAGCATCCGGCCTCGCGGCTACCGCCTGTTGTCCAAGATCCCCCGCCTCCCCGACCCCATCGTGGGGAAGATCGTGGACCACTTCGGTGACCTGCAGAAGATCCTGAGGGCCACCATCGAGGACCTGGACGACGTGGAGGGCGTGGGCGACGTGCGCGCCGTCGCCGTCAAGGAGGGCTTGTCGCGCCTGGCCGAGGCGTCCATCCTCGAGCGCTACTCGTAGCGCCTCGCGCCCAGCCCGACGCTGTTGGCCGGCGCCGCCTCAGAGTTGTGGGAGGGGCCTTCACGCCCTACCCTGGGGCATCCCTTCTTCGTCACGTTTCCGGGAGAGGTATGTCTTCGTTCGACGTCGGTGACAAGGTCGTCTATCCCCATCACGGGGCAGCCGTGATCGAGCGCAGGGAGAACAAGGAGGTGTTCGGGGAGACCCGCGAGTACCTCGTCCTCAAGCTGGCGTACGGGGATCTCACCTTGATGGTCCCCTGCGACAACACCGACGAGGTGGGGCTCCGCGAGGTCATCAACGACGAGGAGGTCGAAGAGGTCTTCGCCGTCCTTCGCAAGAAGGAGGCGCGCATGCCCACCAACTGGTCTCGGCGGTACAAGAACCACGTCGAGAAGCTGAAGTCGGGCGACATCTACCAGGTGGCCGAGGTCGTACGGAACCTCTCGATCAGGGACAACGACAAGGGCCTGTCGGCCGGAGAGAAGCGCATGCTCACCCGGGCTCGCCAGATCCTCGTCTCCGAGCTCACCTTCGCCATCGGCGTGTCCGAGGAGGAGGCCGAGAAGAAGCTGAACGAGGCGCTGCCGTAGGGCCACGGTGTGGCCGGCCGTGGGCCGTGCTCCGCTCGGAACTTGACCCTCTCTCCACCCGGCCCACGGCCGGCTGTGGCGGCCCCCTGGCGGCGCCTGGTTCAGCGTCGTGAGTGTGTGGGCCGTGGTGGTGGCGGCAGGGAGCGCCACGCGCTTCGGCCGCCCCAAGCAGTACGAGGTCCTGCGAGGTCGCCGGGTGTTGGACTGGTCGCTCGACGCCGCTCGGGCGGCTTGCGACGGCGTCGTGGTGGTGGTCCCTCCTGATCGGGTCGAGCGGCCCGAGCCCGCCGCCGACGTGGTGGTGGCGGGGGCGGCCACCAGGTCGGGGTCCGTGCGGTGCGGGCTGGCCGCCGTCCCGGCCGGGGCCGAGGTGATCGTGGTGCACGACTCGGCCCGGCCGCTGGCCATGGCCGCCCTGTACACCTCGGCGGTGGACGCGGTCCGGGCCGGCGCCGACGGTGCGGTCTGCGCCGTGGCCCTGGCCGACACCCTCAAGCGGGTGGAGGGCGCCACCGTCGTGGAGACCGTGGACCGGCAGAACCTGTGGGCGGCCCAGACGCCGCAGGCCTTCGCGGCGGGCGTCCTCCGGCGAGCCCACGCCGACGCGCCCGATGCCACCGACGACGCCGTGTTGGTCGAGGCAGCCGGCGGCCTCGTCAAGGTGGTGGACGGCGACCCCCGGAACCTCAAGCTCACCCGTCCGGGCGACCTGGTCGTGGCCGAAGCCCTCCTCGCTACGCTCCTCTCGTGACCTTGCGGGTCGGTCAGGGCTTCGACGTCCATCCGTTCAGCCCGGACCCGGACCGACCGCTCGTCCTCGGGGGCGTGACCTTGGAAGGCGAGCGCGGCCTCGACGGCCACAGCGACGCCGACGTCGTGGCCCACGCCGTGTCCGACGCCCTCCTCGGTGCCGCCGGGCTGGGCGACCTCGGCCGCCACTTCCCCGACAGCGAGGAGTCCTGGTCCGGTGCCGACAGCATGGTCCTGCTGGGCGAGGTGGTCCGCCTCCTGGGCCGGGCCGGCTGGCGCCCGGCCAACGCCGACTGCACGGTGGTCCTCGAGGCCCCGGCCCTGGCGCCCCACCGCTCGGCGATGGAAGACCGCCTGGCCAGCGCCGTCGGGGTGCCGGTCAGCGTGAAGGCCACACGAGCCGAAGGGCTCGGGGCCCTGGGCCGAGGAGAAGGGGTGGCGTGCTGGGCGGTCGCCCTGGTCGAGCGGGTGAGCCGCTGAGCGCGCCGCGAGGCCGGCGCCCTCCCAGGGGAGGCGGACGGGGCGCCCGGCCCGTGCCGGGGAGGCGGCCGGCGGGCCAGCGGCTCCCAGCGGCCCAGAGGGAGCTGGGCGGCGAACAGGTCGAGGGGCGCAGGGCGGTGCGGGAGCTGCTGGCCGCCGGGCGCCGTCGGGTGCGCGAGGTCTGGGTCAGCGAGGGCCTGGACCGGTCACGGCCGGTGGCCGAGATCACAGACCTGGCGGCGCGCCGCGGCGTCCCGGTTCGGTCGGTGGCACGGGCCCGCCTGGACGCCGCCGCCCGCACCGACTCGCCCCAGGGGGTGTTGGCCCACGCCGAGCCTCTCCAGGAGGTCGATCTCGACGCCCTGGCGAGCGGGGCGCCGGGAGGACCGGCCCCGTTCCTCGTCGCCCTCGACGGCGTCACCGACCCGCACAACCTCGGCGCCATCCTGCGCACGGCCGAGTGTGCCGGCGCCACCGGCGTCGTCCTGCCCCGCCACCGGAGCGTGCACGTCACCCCCACCGTCGCCAAGGCGGCGTCGGGAGCGATCGAACACCTGGCCATGGCCGTGGTGCCCGGCATTCCCGCCGCCCTCGTCCAGCTGCGCCGCTTCGGAGTGTGGGCCGTCGGCCTCGACGTGGACGGCGCCGAGAACCTGTTCGAGCTGTCGGTGGCCACCGAGCCCGTGGTGCTGGTGCTCGGCGCCGAGGGACGGGGCCTTGCCCCCCTCGCCCGACAACGTTGCGACGTGGTGGCGTCCATCCCGCAGCAAGGTGCGGTGGCCTCGCTCAACGTCGCCGTAGCTGGGGCCATCGGCTGCTACGAGATCGCCCGCCGCCGCATGGCGTGAGCAATTGGGGCAGCTCGCTCCCGGTGGTCGCCTTCGTCCCCGTCGGGCCCGTCATCCGCCCATTGACACCCGGGGAGCGGCTGGTTACAAAGGGCTACCTCCCCGCCCAGCCCTGAGCAGAGCACCCACGTCGGTCTCGTCACAGCACAGCAGGAGTAGAGATGGCGCTTCGCCGGGGAGGCCCCCCGCTCACCGAACGCTCCGACCTGGAGCTCGTGCTGGGCTTCCGCAGGGGTGAGCCGGGCGCGCTGCAGGCCCTGCTCGAGCGCCACCGTCGCCTGGCCCGGGCCAAGGCTCGGGACTACTTCCTGCTGGGCGCCGACTCCGACGACCTCGAGCAGGAGGGGATGATCGGGCTGTTCAAGGCCGCCCGGGACTTCCAGCCGGACCGCCAGTCCTCCTTTCGGGCCTTCGCCGAGCTGTGCATCACCCGGCAGGTGATCACCGCCATCAAGACGGCCAGGCGCCAGAAGCACCAGCCGCTCAACCAGTACGTCTCCCTCTCGCCCTGTCGCCATGGGGACCACTCGGTGGAAGACCTGCTCGAGGCGCACCAGGCCGCCGACCCCGTCGACACCGTCCTCTCCAAGGAGCGGCTGGCCGCCATGAGCGCGTCGATGGGCGGGAGGTTGTCCGGCCTGGAGGTCGACGTGCTGCGCTTGTACGTGGAGGGCAAGTCGTACCAGGAGATCGGCGACCAGTTGGGCCGCCACACCAAGTCCATCGACAACGCCCTCCAGCGCATCAAGCGCAAGCTCGACGCTCACCTTCAGGCCGAGGCCGAGGCCGACCTGCTCGTGGTGGCGTAAGGCCGGTTCGGCGTGAGCCCCAGGGGCCCCGGCGGGAGCCCCTCCGATCTGGTGCCCGGCGACCCCGGCGGGGTCGAGGCGCTGGCCGGGCGCCTCCGGGCCTACGCCGAGGGGGCGGCTGCGGGAGCGGCCCGGCTGCGGGCCATCGACTCGGGGGCGTGGGAAGGAGAGGCGGCCGACGCCTTCCGGGCCGTGATCGACGAGATCCCGTCCAAGCTCGAGCGCGGCGCCGGTGCCTTCGCCGAGGCCGCCGACGCCCTCGGTGCCTACGCCGCCACCCTGCGCTCGGCCCAAGAGGTGGCCACCCGGGTGGTGGGCCTGCTGGGCGAGGCCGACCA
>JALYHF010000131.1 GCA_030776745.1 Actinomycetota bacterium
CCGAGCTGCTTCACCCTCCGCCGACCGCTCCCGGCGTCCTAGCCGCGCTGGCGGACCACCCACTTCCCCCGCTGCCGCTGCACCTCGGGCTCGCCGACCTGCACCCACTGCACGGCGCCCATTCTGGAATACATGCCGCATACATGCCCAGAACCAGAAGAGCCGGTGTCTTGCGACACCGGCCCTCACCTGGTCTTTTCTTGTCGGGCTGGGGAGATTTGAACTCCCGACCTCTTGACCCCCAGTCAAGCGCGCTAACCAAGCTGCGCCACAGCCCGTGGCCGGAATGGTAGCCGGTGGTCACACGTGGTCCACGAGCCAGGCCACGCCCTGGAGGAAGCGGTACCCGAGGTACAACACCGCGGCCAGCACCAGGAGCTTGAAGTGCCACGGCGCTCGTGGCTCGACCCCGGTGGTGCCGATGGGCAGCCCACACGTGGGGCACTCCCCCTCCGCGCCGAGGCTGTCGTGGCTGAAGAACCGGCTGCAGTCCTCGCACCACGGCATGGAACGGGTACTCAGGTCCTCCGGATGGCCAGGATGGCGATGTCGTCGGTGAGAGGCGCCGAGGCGAAGTCCCGCGCCGCCTCCAGCAGGCCCTTGCACAGGGCGTTGAGCTCCTCCCCCGGGTCCCGGCGCAGGAACTGCGCCACCCGCTCCTCGCCGTACAGCTGCTCGCCGGCCCTGGCCTCGGTGAGGCCGTCGGTGTAGAGGAGCAGGACGTCGCCCGGGGTCAGGGCGACCTCCCGGCTGTAGTACGAGCCGTGAGGGTCGAGCGTGAGCAAGGGGCCGGTGGCCCGCAACGGACGGACCTCGCCGTCTTGCCACACCCACGCCGGGGGGTGGCCGGCCGAGGCGAACCGCAGCGTGCCGGCGGCCTGGTCGAACACCACCGAGCACAGCGACACCAGGTCCTCGGGCCGGCCCTGGGCCGAAAGCACGACGTTGAGCTCCTCGATGGCCTGTGCCGGGTCTCGGTACTGGCGGAGGAACACCCGCAGCAGGTACTTCACCTGGAAGGCGGTGATGGACGGCTCGATGCCGTGGCCGGCCACATCGCCGATCACGGCGGTGAGACGGCTGGGCGCCGTGGGGAACAGGTCGTAGAAGTCGCCGGCCATGGCCCCGGTGCCCGGCTCGTACACCTGGCCGATCTCGAAGCCTTGCATGGCCGGCAGGTCGTCGGGCGCCAAGCGGGCGGCCCAGCGCATAGGGGTGAGCTCTCCGTGCTGGTTCAGCACCTCCTGGGCCCTGCGCTCTCGGATCCAGCGCTGCTCGGTCAGGCGGGCCTCGGCCAGGAAGCGGCGGCCGTAGCGCAGGGAGACGGCCACGGGGATGAGCAAGAGCAGCAGGGGGACCCGGAAGGCCATCGACTCCGAGAGCGAGAACACCGCCAGACCGACGGCGAGGAGCCCGTAAAGGATGGCGGTGTGCAGCTCCTTGCGAAAGGCGAGGGCGGCGCCCTCGGCGCCGGCGTCGTCCTCACCGACCAAGCGCTCGATGCGGCGCCACGCTCGTTGGAGGCGAAGGCTCGACCGGGCCCACACCTGGGCGGCCGCCAGGCATCCCAGCGCGACGACCAGGAAGATCGGGCGGTCGACCATGGGCGCGCCACGCTAGCTTTCCGTCAGCCGGCGCGGCGCCGAACGCGGAACTTGAGCGGCGTGGGGCCGAACCCGAAGTGCTCCCGGATCCTTCGCTCGAGGTAGCGGAGGTAGGGCGCAGGAACGGTCCGGCTGGTGAACAGGGTGAAGGTGGGAGGGTCGGTGGCCCCCTGGGTGGCGTACAGCACCCGCCCGCCCGGCGTCGGGTGGGCGGCCTGCGCCTCTCTCACGACCTTGTTGAGCTCGGCGGTCGGCACCCGGCGGTGGTAGGCGCCGATGGCCTGGACCAGCGCCGGCACCAGCTTGTGCACCCCTCGCCCCGTGCGGGCGCTGAGCTTGAGCACCGGCGCGTACCCGAGGAAGGACAGGCGGTCGGCCACCTGGGTGCGGACCTCTTCCCGTGCCTCGGCGTCGAGCGTCTCCCACTTGTTGAGGGCGATCACCACGGGGCTGCCGGCGGCGTCGACCCGCTCGGCCAGTCGCTGGTCCTGGTGGGTCACGCCTTGGGTGGCGTCGACCACCAAGACGGCGACGTCGGCCCGGTCGATGGCCTGCAGGGCCCTGACCAACGAGTAGTACTCGGCTCCGGTGTCCACCCGGGACTTGCGACGCATCCCGGCTGTGTCCACGAAGCGGATGGGTCCCTCGGGCGTCTCCACCACCGTGTCCACGGCGTCGCGGGTGGTTCCGGGCAGGTCGTGCACCACGGCGCGCTCGTCGCCGACCAGGCGGTTGAACAAGGTGGACTTGCCCACGTTGGGCCGCCCCACGATGGCCACCGCGGGCGCGGTGGGGGCGTCGTCGTCGGACCCTGCCGCCGTCCCCGCCGCCACCTCCGCCGGCGCCTCCGGGAGGAGCCTGACCACCTCGTCCAACAGGTCACCGGTCCCCCGGCCGTGCAGGGCGGAGACCGGCCAGGGGTCTCCGAGGCCCAGGCGAGCCAGGGCCCAGGCGTCGGCCTCACGCGCTTCTGAGTCCACCTTGTTGGCCACCACCACCACCCGCCTCGCCGCCCGACGGAGAAGGCGGGCCACCCGGTCGTCCTCGTCGGTGACGCCCACCGCCGCGTCCACCACGAACAGCACCACGTCGGCCGCCTCGATGGCGCGCTCGGCCTGGGCGCTCACCTGGCGGCCGAGGTCGTCGGCCCGCGACAGCCAGCCGCCGGTGTCGACGAGGGTGAGCTCCCGGCCGTTCCACTCGGCTTCCACCTCCTTGCGGTCGCGGGTCACCCCGGGCCTCTCCTCCACCACCGCCTCCCGCCGGCCGATGATCCGGTTCACCAGCGTCGACTTCCCCACGTTGGGCCGGCCGACGACGGCCACCACCGGTCGGTGAGCCGGCGCCGGGGAGCGATCGCTCACGGGCCAGGTGTCGGCAGCAGCGCCTGACGGAGCGACACCCCATTGGTGGCCACGACCTCGACCGGTCGGGGGAGGTCGGCCGTGGTCAGCCCGTCCAGGAAGGCGCCCCCCGAGAGGCACACGTCGGGGAGCAGGTACCGGTGCCCTTCGGGCTGGCCGGCCAGCGTTCGCGCCAGGTCGTCGCCCACCATCAGGCCCGTGACGCCGATGTTGCCGCCGAAGTACTCGTTGCGGACGGGCACGAGCCGGACGTCGTCCCTGCCCAGCCGGGCGACGAGCGGGGCCAGCACCCGGGCGCCGTACTCCCCGGTGAGGATGCCGACCGGAGCGCTGGGCCTGGGCCGGATGGCCACCGGGGCGGGATCGCGAGGTGCCCGGTACCCGGCGGCAGGTGCGCCGTCCACGGCCGCGAAGAAGCCGGACCGCGTGCCGATGGCGTCGTCCGTGTTACCCAGGAGCGCCTCCTCCAGCAGCCGGGCCATCCCGATGCCGTCCTCGTGCAGGGCGAACCCCTCGTAGGCGTCGGTCTGGGGGAACGGGCGCCCGGCCATCAGGTAGTACTCGTCGGCGGCGAACACCACCCGCCGTCCGAAGGCGCCCAGGAAGCCGGCCTGCCACTCCTCCACGCACTCCACCACCGCCTCGGCCTCCGCCGTGGTGTGGGGGCGCATGGCCGACTCGGTGGAGTACCGGCTCACTCCCAACGGCACCACGGCCACGCTGGCCAGCTCCGGGTACTGGTCGAGCACGCCGGCGAGGGTGTCGTGCAGGATGCCGCCGTCGTTCACGTCGGGGCAGACCACGACCTGGCCGTGGACCTCCACCCCGTGGTCGAGGAGGGCCCGCAGCCACCGCAGGCTGGTCGCTCCCCGCCGGTTGCGCAGCATCCGGGCCCGCACGACCGGGTCGGTGGCATGGATGCTGACGTACAGCGGGCTCAGCCCCTCCGTGACCACCCGTTCCAGGTCGGACTCCGTGAACCGGGTCAGGGTGGTGAAGTTCCCGTACAGGAAGGACAGGCGGTAGTCGTCGTCCTTCAGGTAGAGGCTCCTGCGCATCCCCGGCGGCAGCTGGTAGATGAAGCAGAACTCGCAGTGGTTGTCGCAGGTGCGGACCTGGTCGAAGAGAGCCGACTCGATCTCGGCCCCGAGGGTCTGGCCGCCCTCCTTTTCGACGACCAGGGTCACCTCGAGCCCCCCGCGCCCGACCGCCAGCTCCAGGTCGGGCTCGTCGGCCAGGAGGCGGAACTGGATGACGTCTCGGGGGACCTGGCCGTTCATGGCGACGATCTCGTCGCCCGGCTGGAGTCCGGCCCGGGCGGCCGGTGACCCCGGGGCCACGGCCACCACGCGGGGCAGCGACATGAGACAAGGATACGTGCCACCCACCGCTACCCTCTGAGCCATGGCCGTCGACCGTGTGCTCCTGGCTGCCCCGCGTGGCTTCTGCGCCGGCGTGGAGATGGCCATCAAGGCGCTGGCGTGGATGGTGCGGGTGTTCGACCCGCCCGTCTACTGCTACCACGAGATCGTCCACAACCGCAGCGTGGTGGAGCGCTTCCGGCGCCTCGGGGTGATGTTCGTCGACGACGTGGCCGAGGTGCCGGCGGGCGCCCCGCTCATGCTCAGCGCTCACGGATCGGCGCCCGAGGTGGTGGCCGCCGCCCGCCGGCACGGAGGCGTGGTGGTCGACGCCGTGTGCCCGCTCGTCACCAAGGTGCACCACGAGGTGAAGGTGCGGGCGGGCAAGGGCTACACCGTCGTCTACGTGGGCCACGAGGGCCACGACGAGGCGGTGGGCACCATGGCCGTGGCTCCCGACGCCGTGCGCCTGGTGGAGACGGAGGCCGACGTGGACGCCCTGGACATCCCGCCTGAGACGCCGGTGGCCTTCCTGGCCCAGACCACCTTGAGCGTCGACGACTGGGCCGGTGTCCGCCAGGCGGCCGGCGCCCGGTTCCCGGGGATGTGGATGCCGGGCCGCAGCGACCTGTGCTTCGCCACCACCAACCGCCAGTCGGCGCTGAAGGCCATCGCCCAACGGGCCGACGCCATCGTGGTGATCGGTTCGTCCAACTCGTCCAACACCGTCGCCTTGGAGAAGGTCGCCCGCGCCGAGGGTTGCCCCCGCGTGTTCCGGGTGAACGGAGCCGACGAGCTTCCCACCGACCTCAGGGGCACGGTGGGGGTGACAGCCGGTGCCTCGGCCCCCGAGGAGCTCGTGCGGGCCGTGCTCGAGCGCCTCGCCCCGGCGCAGGGCGTCGAGGTCCTCACCGTCACCACCGAGGAGGAGTACTTCCCTCCTCCTCGCGAGTTGCGGGAGCTGCTGCGGGGGGCGGCGCTGGCGGCCAGCCTCTCGCTCTTCGGTCCGCCGGTCGACGCCGCCGGGGTGCTGGCCGACGACCGGGCCGTGGCGGCCAGCGACGTGCTGGAGGCCCTGGCCCCGTGAGCCTGGCGGGACGGGTGGCCGAGCACGTGCTCCGGCCCCGCCCCTTCGGGCCCAAGCTCCGGGTACGGGTCGACCTCCACGGTGTGTCCGTCTTCCCGGCCAAGGGCGCCCACACCCTGATCCGCTGGGAGTGGATCGAGCAGATCGCGGTGGAAGGGGGCGTGGTGGTGCGCTCCGCCAACGAAGAGATCCGGCTGCCGCCCGGGGCGTTCCGGCTCGATCCTCCTGCGTTGGCCGAGCGCCTCACGGAGGCGGGATCGATAACCAAGCGCCCCGACGTGATCGCCTCGCTGTCGGAGCGCTGACGCGGCGCTGGCGCCAGGCGCCACCCGCGGGGGGCGGCGCCTCGGCCCGAGTCACTGCCCGGCCTTCACCTGGGCCTCGTCGAAGAGGGCCTGGAGGGCCTGGCGGAGCCGCTCGGTGAGCTCGTGGACGGCCCGGCGCGACGTCCGCCCCGAGGTGGCCGGTGGGAACAGCGGCTCGCCCACCACGACGTGGACCTTGACCGGCCGGAGCATCTTGGCTCCCTTGGGCATGGCCCGCTCCGAGCCACCGATGCCGACGGGCACGATGGGTGCGCCGGTCCGGCACGAGAGGTAGGCCGCCCCTTCGAAGAGCGGCTGCACCAGCGGCCCCGACTGGCGCGTTCCCTCCGGGAAGATGACCACCGGCTCCCCCTCCTCGAGCAGCTCCACGCAGCGGCGGAGGGCGGCCCGGTCGGCGACGCCGCGCCGCACCGGTACGCCGCCCAGAGCCGTGAAGAACCAGTTCGACCAGCGGTACTTCCAGACCGCTTCCTTGCCCATGTACCGGAGGCGGCGCGTGGTCACTCCGGCCACGATGGGTGTGTCGATGTTCGAGCGATGGACGGGGGCCAGCACGAAGGGTCCGTCGGGAACCCGGTCTCTCCCCTCCACCGTCATGCGCCAGTACACCCGGTCGAAGGCAACCAGGATGTTGCGCACCAGGCGGTAGAACAGGAGCTGCGCCCTCACAGCCTCCGGAGCACCTCCTCGACGACCTCGTCCACCGTGCGGCCCGTGGTGTCGATCACCTCGGCGCCCTCGGGCACCACGAGGGGGGAGGCGCCCCTGGTCGAGTCCACCTCGTCCCTCCGGGCGATGTCGGCGGCCACGGCGTCGTAGTCGACGTCGCCTCCCTCCTTGGACCGACGCCCGGCGCGAGCGGCGTCGCTGGCCGTCAGGTACACCTTGAGACCGGCGTTCGGGAACACCACGCTGCCGATGTCCCTGCCTTCCACCACGCAGCGGCCTCGCTCCTCGGCCCATTGGCGCTGGCGGTGGACCAGCTCTCGGCGCACCTCCGGATTGGCGGCCACGTCGCTGACCGCTCGGCTCACCTCCGGCCCCCGGATCTCCTTGGTGGCGTCGAGGCCGTCCACCGTCACCTGGTCGTCGATGTGGATGTCGACGTCGTGGGCCACGTGGGCCACACCGGCGGCGTCGGCGGGGTCGACGCCCCGCCGGAGGGCGGCCAGGGCCACGGACCGGTACATGGCTCCGGTGTCGAGGTAGGCCACGCCCAGGCGGGCGGCGACGGCTCGGGCCACCGTGGACTTCCCGGATCCGGCCGGGCCGTCGATGGCGATCACGGCCTCCTGGGTCACGAGAGCGACCTTAGGTCCCGTTCGAAGCCGGGGTAGCTGGTGTGCACCGCCTCCCAACCCTCGATGCGGGTCGGGCCCTCGACGGCCAGGGCGGCCACGGCCAGGGCCATGGCGATGCGGTGGTCGCCGTGGGAGCGGACGCGACCACCGTGGATCGGCGTCCCTCCCGGCACCACGAGCCCGTCGGCCAGGGGCTCCACCCGGGCACCGACCACAGCCAGCTCGCTGGCGAGGGTGGCGATGCGGTCGCTCTCCTTCACCCGGAGCTCGGCCGCGTCCCGGAAGGTGGTCACGCCGTCGGCCACGGCGGCGGCCACGGCCAGGGCGGGGATCTCGTCGATGAGCCCGGCCACCTCCCCGCCGCCCACGTCGGTGCCGCGCAGCGGCCCGAACCGGGCCCGGATGTCCGCCGTAGTGGCGTCGAGCATGTCGACCTGCAGGTCGGCGCCCATGCGCCGCAGCACGTCGAGGAACCCGGCCCGGGCCGGGCCGACGTACACGCGCTCGACGACCACGTCGCTTCCCGGCGTGACGCAGGCGGCCACCACCCAGAAGGCGGCCTGGGACGGGTCGCCCGGCACGGCGAGGTCCACGGGCCGCAGCTCGCTCGGCCGCAGGCGGGTGGTGAGCCCGTCGGCGCTGACGGCGACGTCGGCCCCGAAGGCGGCCAGCAGCTCCTCGCTGTGGGCCCGAGTCCGCACCTTGTCGCGCACCACCGTCTCGCCCTCGGCCCCCAGGCCGGCCAGCAGCACGGCCCCCTTCACCTGGGCGCTCGGGACGGGCAGGTCGTACTCGATGCCGCGCAGCGTGGCGCCCCGTACGACCAGAGGCGACAGGCGGCCGTGCTGGCGCCCGTCGACGGTGGCGCCCATGAGGCGCAGGGGCTCCGCCACCCGGTCCATGGGCCGGCGGGAGAGGGAGTCGTCGCCGACCAGGACCGTGAGCCACGGGAAGGCGGCACAGAACCCGGCCAGCAGCCGCATGCTGGTGCCGGAGTTGCCGACGTCGATCGGTGCCGGGGCCTCCCGGAGCCGGCCCCCGGTGATCCGGCCGCCGTCCACGCCGGCGCCGAGGGCCTCGATGGCGGCGGCGGTGCGTCGCACGTCGGCGCCATCGGACAGTCCGGTGACGACCGAGGTCCCCGCCGCCCGCGCTGCCAGCAGCAGGGCGCGATGCGACATCGACTTGTCCCCGGGCACCCGGACCCGGCCGCGGAGTGGCACCCCTCCCGAGAGCTGCAGCGTGGTCACGTGAGGGGTTGGACCGAGGGGCGAAACCCCCGGGCCAGCAGGGCGCCGCGCAGGAG
>JALYHF010000132.1 GCA_030776745.1 Actinomycetota bacterium
AGGGCTTCCAGTCGCCACTGCGGTCACGCTCGGAACGGTCCAGCGCGGCCGCCGCCGGCCATCTACTTGATCTGGTCCAGCTGCTCGTTGACGTTGGTGTTGGCCTTGGTGAGCGTCCCCTTGAACAGCTGCCACATGAGCACGCCCAGGAACGCCATGACCAGCACGGCGATGGCGGCGGAGATCACTCCCTCGCCCGACTCGTCCCTCACCAGGCGGTCGCGGACCGTGGCCCGGACGGTCTGCTGCCACACATAGGCTCGCAGCAGGTGGTCTTGCATCGGTGCTCCTTTTCTCAAGACCCGGAGAAGAGCCTCAGGGCCTCGACGAAGGGGATGGACAGGAAGATCACACCGGGGACGAGGGTGGCCACGGTGACCGGGACCCACACCTGTTGATCGCGCCGCTCCATGGTCTCGATCAGCCCTCGCTGCACGTCCTTGCGGACGGTGCGGGCCTCCTCGGAGATGAGACGGCCGAGGTCGCTGGCCTCACGGTTGAGGGCCAGCACGGCCACCAGGCGGTCGAGGGCGGGCACCTGGGCCACCGCCGCCCACTCTCGCAAGGCCCGGGTCTCGGAGAGCCCCTGGCGGATCCGGCCGGTGACGCGCTGCAGATCGCGGGCGCAGGCGCCGCGGCCTCGAGCGGCCAGCCGGTTGAGCGCCGAGCCCAGCGAGAAGCCGGCGGACAGCAACATGGCCAGTTGCTCGCTCACCACCGGCAGCTCGAGGAAGAGCCGTCGCTGCCAGGCTCTCGAGGCTGCGCCGACCCCCTGCTCGATCACCAGGAAGGCGAGCAGGGGCGCCCCGAGAAGGAGGAACACGACCGTGGGGGCCGCCAGCCCGAGTCCGGCGGCGACGAGGCCGGCGATCCCGACGGCGCCTACGCTCCATCCGACCTGACGGACCCGGAAGGCGGTGACGTCGAGGGGTGAGTGGATCCGCTCGAGGCGGACGGCGAGCTCCTCGCTCACACCGAACAGGCGCGCCACCCGCTCGCCCAGGGCGCGCGACAGCGGGCCCACGACGTCGCGGAACGACTCGACCGACAGCAGGCCGCTGCGGACGGGCGTGGCCGTGGCGCCCGACGAGTAGGGCCGCAGGCGCTGGGCCAGGGGAGGGCGGGAGAACCACCGCAGCTCCGACAAGAGGAGCGTGGAGCCGGCCCAGAGAACAAGGCCCGAGAGGACCAGCAGTCTCACCCGCACCACCCGGGCCAGCGCTCACCCATGGAACACCCGCTCCTCCTCGGGAAGGCGCAGCAGCCGTCCGGCCCACACCCAACACCCGGCGACACAGACCAGGCCGAGCACCACGGCCAGTTGCCCGACCGCCGTTTGGTAGGCCTCACGCCCCGTGCCGATCGACAGGCCGGCCAGCGCCATGCCGAGGGGGACGAGCAGCACGAAGCGGCGAGCGAAGCGGACCCCGGCCTGCTTGGCTCGGGCGTCCTTGCGCCCTTGCAGCTCCTGGACCCGGTCATCGACCAGCGCCGCCAGCCGGCGGTCGAGGTCCGACCCACCCACCTCGTGGGCCACCAGCAGGGTCTCCAGGGCGGCGTCGGCGGTGGCGTCGGCCAGGCGCTCCTTGAGGGCGGCCACCGTTCGGGCGAAGTCGGTGGAGATCAGCCATTCCCTCTCGGCCCGGGCGAACGCCGGCCGCAGCTCCTCGGGCGACCCCCGCCCGACCTCGAACAGGGCCTGGGGGATCGATCGGCCCAGCGAGCCGGTGTGGAGGCGGATCTCCTCGATCATGCGAGGCCACGCGTCGCGCGCCTCTGCGCGTGCGTTCTCCCGGCGGGAGCGGAAGGAGGCGATCGGGAAGGTGGCGGCGAAGCAACCGGCGACCAACGCCGGCAGGAGGCCGCCGAAGAGGGCGAAGGCCACGGCCATGCCAATCACGAACAAGGCGGCCATGACGGCGGCGAACTCGCGCGCCTGGACGCCCTCGAGCCCGGCCTGGGCCAACCATTCCGCCAAGCGGTGTCGGCTCGGGCCCGAGCGGGTGGCGGCCGGGCCGAGACCCAGGCCGCTCCACCCGAAGGCGAGCGCCGTGTAGAGCAGGAAGACGCCGTAGGCGCCCACCACAGCCAAGAAGAGCCCCATCACGTCGAGGCCCGGCCGCGCTGGCGTCGCACCCGCACCGCGGCGACCGCCTCACCCGGGACGGGAGGCACTCGCCTACCGGCGCTGACTCCGGCGGCGGGGCCGGTGCGGGGGCCGTGGCGGGCCGGCGTCACCTCGGGGTCCAACAGCTCACGCACGTCGTAGCCCGCCATGTCGAGGGCACGGGTGGCGCGGGCCGGCAGGTTGCCAGTCCACGTCAAGGGGGCATCGGCGAGCTCCCGGCGGAACAGCGGGGTCGAGGTGAACTGGCCGGAATCGGAACCGGCCTGCAGCTCCTCCACTGCGATCACCTCGCTCACCCGAACGTGGTCCCCGCTGCGTTCGCAGTGGACCACGACGTCGACGGCCTCGCTCACCAGTGAGCTGAGGGCCGACATCGCCAGCTCGTTGGAGGTCTCGGCCAGCTGGCAGATGAAGCGCAGCCGGGTCAAGGCCTGGCGCGCCGAACCGGCGTGGATCGTGGTGAACCCCTTCACACCGGACGACAGCGTGAGCATGAGGGGCAGCGCTTCCCGGTCCCGGACCTCGCCCACGACGGCGATGTCGGGTGCCATCCGCAGGAACCCGGCGACCAGGCGCCGGAGGTCGACCTCCTTGCGGTCGGCGCGGGCCGGGCGGGTCTGCATGTGGGCCACGTTGGGGAGGGGGATGTCGGCCTCGAAGACCTCCTCGGCGATGACGACTCGGAGCGAGGGGTCGAGCTCGGCAGCACAGCAGGACAGCAGCGTGGTCTTGCCCGAACCGGGCGCGCCGGAGAAGACGACGGACAGCCGGGCCCGCACGCACGCTCGCAGGAAGTGCGCCACCCGCTCGTCGAGCATGTCGCGCTCGACCAGCTCGCCGAGGGAGCGGAAGGCGACCCCGGTGAACTTGCGGATGTTGACCAGGACGTGCCCGTCTCGGCCGACGTCGCCGTGGACCACGTGCAGCCGGGCGCCAGTGTCGAGCTGGGCGTCCTGGAGGCCCTCGGCCGAGTCGAGCTTGCGGTGCGAACCCGACGCGTCGTCAAGGATCTTGGTGAGCGTCCGAACGACGTGCTCGTCGTCGTGGAAGACCTCGTCGTGGTAGCCGGACGGCCCCCGATGACGCTTGACGAAGATGGCGTCGGGACCGTTGACCATGATCTCCCAGACATCGTCGTCTTCGAGCAGGGGGCCGAGGGGCCCGTAGCCGGCCAGGTTGCGCTCGGCCCGCTCGGCCAGCGCGCCGGGGTCAGCGAGGTCGAAGGGGCGCAGGCCGCGCTTGTGGTCCTGCGTCCACCGCGCCACCTCCTCGTCGATCAGGGCCCGCAGCCGGGCCGAGCCGTCGGGCGACGACATGTCGAGGGCGGTCTCCTTGGCCCGCTCCTGCACGGCCCGTTCGACCTCGAGGAGGGGCGAGAGCCACGCCGCGCTCATCCGAGGACCACCTCCGCCCGGCACCCGAACCGGCGCCCGTGCCCCCTGGGTCGGCCCGTCGATTTGCTCATCGGTGTCCTATTCGCAGCATGCCCTCACTTCTCCTGCCCCACCTCTCCTGGATATCACGTCCTTTCGTGCATTTCAATAGATTCCGGCGCGAAGCGTGGGGCAGCCCCGGGGAGGCGCTGTCGGCGGCTGACTCTCCCGAATCGGCCGCTCCTGCGGGGACGCTTCGACAGCGCCTTGCTCTGATCCGTGATGCGCGGCACACGTCCTTGTGCCGCGATCGCTCCTCCCGGTCGCGCCACCGTCCGCCGGCCAGCTGCCAGGTTCGAGCTGGGCTTGATCGACTCACCGTCACTGGGCACCTGGTGTCGGAGACCTGCACAATGCGGTCCCCCGCACGGGGGTGGCCGTGATCAAGCAGGCATGGCCGGACCTTTACTCTTGGCGCTGAGAGACCGTGGTGTCGGCGGCTGGTGTCGTCCGTGGCGGCGCGGGTGACGGGTGGAAGCGAAACGCTGGGATGGGGACGCCGGAGCGGTCTACTTCTGGGACCACGAGGCGGAGTCAGAGGAGGACGAACCACCTTCAAGGGCCAATCTGCATCGTCTCGCCGATAGCTTCGACCAGTACCTCCGGCAGCTGCGACATGGGCCCCCGGCCGAAGATCTCGGCGCCCCGCCCGTGCAGGCGTGGATTGATCCGGAGCTGCTCAAGGAGCTGCGTGGGCCACCGTGAGGTCGGGAGTCAAGGGCCAAGCCGCGATCCACGTGTGTCCAGCGGCTCGGGGCGCCATTCGCGAACGTCGTTTCGAGTCCCCCGGCGAGGTGGCAGTCCAAAATCGCGACAGCGTGATATGATCTAGACGGTATGAGTGGATCCGAACACGCCGCCCAGCTGCCCGACGCCGATTTGATCGAGTCAGTGGCGCACGCACTCTATGACGCTGCTCCAAGTAACTTTGACAAGGTAGTACACACTCTTTTGTGGGATTACGAGAACTCGGCGCTGGGCGAGTTCACTGCCATTGATTCCAGTGGTAGCGAAACGTCTTTGCCTTCACCGCCTGGCGTCAACGCGTTGTTGGCTGGGATCCGAACACGGCAGGCATCAGCACAACATCCTGCCTGGGAGAAATCGGTTGTTACGGTTCGGCGTGATGGGACTTTCGACGCCGATTTTGAGTATCCGGATTAGCCCGGATCGTTCTCCGGTCTCATGAGCTGACGGGCCGGCATCACGGTGGGCGGACTGCTGCCCGGAAGGGGCACCGCGAACGGGCGAACTGCTGTGCCGTCGAGGTCAGTCCGGTCACCGCGGGATGAGGGGGGTCGGTCGGGAGTGGCGTTGGGGGGAGGGGATCCCGCCAGACGACGGCGACCGGCCGAGCCGCGCCCCAACCCGTGCAGGTCACCTGAGACGCGACGTCATTGTGCCGAGACCCGCCTCGTGGCCGTCGCCCCCTCGGAAGGTGTTGACTGTGCCCCGGGACCGATCGATACTTCCGAATTGGAACAGCGGGCTGGTGTACGCGGAGCGGGCGTGACGAGGCGCTTCGAGCGGAGCTGACCATGGGATCACCGCGGTGAGACTCACTGCCTTCGAACCTCCATACGACCCGACCTTCGGCCGGATGGGCCAGCGGCGAGAGGGCTGACCGTGGCCCGTCGACCGGCTGGAGACCTTCGCATCTCCGATGCAGGCATTCGACTCATCGTCGGCCATGAGGGTAAGAGGAACCGCCTCTACAACGACCCGGCGGGCCATTGCACCATCGGGATCGGCCACCTGGTGCACCGTGGTCGCTGCGACGGCCGGGCTTCGGAGGCTCGCTTCGCCGACGGGCTCAGCGACGAGCAGGTCTACCGGCTCTTTCGGGATGAAGATGTCCCGCGCTATGAGGCGGATGTGCGCCGTTTGGTGCGTGTCCCCCTGAACCAGTGCGAGTTCGACGCTCTGGTGTCCTACGATTACAACTTGGGGCCGGGCAACGTCAGCAAGTCAGCCTGCCTCGCACGGCTCAACTCCGGTGACTACGAGGCCGCCGCCGTGGAGCTGGCGACGTGGCCACCGAATCCGTCTGCCGGCCAATGGGGCCCGGACAAATGGTCCAAGGCGCCGGGCCTGTTCCGGCGTCGCCGCGAGGAGGCCGCCCTGTTCCGCTTCTGCGAACGGGACGAGCAAACGACACCAAAGGAGGTAGAGATGTTCTTGTTCTGGCACGAGGGTGGCTTGTTCGCGGGTAGCCCGCCGTGGCGGTCGAGCTGGGGCCTGGCCCCAGGAAACTGCGACGCTCTGATCGCCGCGGGAGTTCCCGTGCTCGGCCGCCATGGCGAACCCAGCGAGCTCTTCGGGATGTTGGCTCCCACCGATGCTCTCGTCGGAGGAGCAGTGAAAGGCGTCGAGTCCGTCGAGGCGGCGGGAGAGCAGGACTATGCCGAACTCATCGAAAAGTGGGGCCTGTAGGACCTCGCAAAGGAAGGTGGCCTTGAGGTGAATCTCCTCCACTCTCCCCTCCGCTGGTGGTTGTTCGGTATCCCACCCCTCCCGCGCCCGGAACCCTCACGTCCCGCCGACCCACCCGGCGCGCATCTCTCCGTTGCCCATCCCGTCCTCGCCGACCGCGTCCGAACCGTGCATTCGCGAGTTCCGTTGCGCGTCACCTCGGTCTATAGGTCACGAGCCGACCAGCAGCTCTTCTACGACTGCTATCAGCACCGCCTGGCGAAGGGCTTCTGCCCGTCCTCCTGCGCCAGGTCAGCATGCAATTCGGCCAACCCTCCCGGAAAGTCCAATCACGAGGCAGCGAAGGACGGCCGGCCGGCGTCTCTGGCCGTCGACATGCACCCACAGGATGGCAACTGGAACCGCCTTCACCGAGTCTGCGGGGAAGTGGGCATCCATTTTCCGATCCGTTCCAAGGATCCGAAGAAGGACGAGCCGTGGCACGGCCAGCCCCATGAGGTCCCGAGGGGATCCTTCACTCAATTTCCTCCGGGTTGGTAGGCGACGACGCCCGTCGGCGTCGTGTCAGCCGAAGGCCGCCTCTTCGGCGTCCGCGCCCCACGACCCCAGCGAACCCGGCCGGACGGGACGACCCTCGCCCGGCCGGACGCCGGGCAGCTCCCGAGCGTTGTCGGCCACGGCGGCGAAGGCGCCGGCCAGGGGCTGGGTGAGGCTGTCCGGGAGGCGGGTGCCGTCCCGCAGGACCTCCTCGATCCGCTTGTCGGGCAGGAAGATCGGCGTGGGCAGCGGTTCGGCGGGCGACGCGGTGAGTGCCGCCAAGGCCGCGGTGAGCTCGGCCCGGGCCGGGGCACCCTTGGCTGCCCGGTTGAACACCGGGACGAGGCGCGACGAAGGAACGCCGAAGGAGCGCAGGTCGTTGACCACACGCACCAACGCGTGAAGGCCCTTCATGCCCGGGAGGCCAACGGCGAACACGACATCGGCCCGGGAGACGGCGGTGCGGCTCATGAGGTGGCGTTCCTCCACCTCGATCGACCCCCCCTCGTCCTCCCCCTCGAGGTCGGCGTCGGTGTCGCAGACCACTACACCGAACGCTGACTGCAGCGACTCGAAGGCGGAGGTGAAGGCGCGGGGCCGCAGCGCCGACCACGCCCGGGTCTGGCGCAACCCGAGGAGGAGGTGGTACCCCCGCTGCTCGACCTGGAAGCAGAGGCTGCGGACGTCGTGGGGCGTCGGGCGGTGGGATCGGTGCGCCTCCACCAGCTCCTGCACGCCAGGCACGACGTCGCGGGTGTCGTGGAGCATGGCCTGCTCCGCGTGGAGGGCCAGGTCGGCCAGCACGACGCCGCCCCGATGCCGATGGCCGTCACCCCCGAGGGCCTGGGCCAGTCCAATGGCCACGGTGGACGTTCCGGTGCCCCCCGGCCCGCAGACCACCGCCACCTCCGCCCTTGACGGCTGGAGCACGTCGTCGGCCGCGTCACCGGGCACGTCGTCGCTTCCGCTGATCATGGCGGCCTCGACCCGCAGGGTGTCGAGCAGGGCCTTGGGGTCGAAGAACTCCGGCAGGATGGCCGACACGCCGAGCGCCTCCCAGTCCCGTCCCCGGCGGTCGTCGATGGCCACGACGGCACAGCCGGCGTCATAGGCGGCGTCCACCAGGTCTCGGTCGAGCGCAGCCAGCCCGGCGTCGACCAGCACGGCCGAGAAGGGGCGCCCCGAGGCCAGCCGGGCTCGAAGCTCCTCGGCCGAGACGCACTTGACGAACTCGGCGGGGATGGTTCCCGATGTCGTCCACTGCGACATCGAACGGAACCAGCTCGAGCGCGCCTGAGCCAGGCCCAGGACGACGTAGCGGTCGGTCGCCATCAGCGAGGGGGACGAGGGGCCGGTTGGACGCCGGGCCGGTAGGTGGCGCCCTCGCCGGCGCCGGCACCGTCCGGCGCCGCGCCCGCCCTCACCAGGGTCACGCTGCCGGTGTTGACGGCGTGAGCGACGGCCAAGGTGTCGCCCCGGTTCGGGATCGAGAGCGTGATCACCTCGTCGGCGCCGTCTCCCAGGCTCCCTCGAGGCTGCGAGCGATGGATGACCCGTGCTCCGCTCACCACCACCGCCGTGTAACCGTCGTTGCCCGACCCGTAGCTGGCCAGCACGTCGACGAACTCGCCGGGCATGAGCCGTCCGTCCACGGCTCGAGCCGACTCGATGGCGAAAGAGATCTCCCGACCCATGCTTCCGCCCTCGCGGGAGAGCACGTCGCTGGCCTGGACGAGCTCGCCCCTGCTGAGGGGACCGATGACGACGGCGCCGACGAGGCGGGAGGGGCTGCGGTAGCTGCGGGCCCGGAGGAGCGGTGGAAGGTCCATGGGCAGCTCGGCCAGGTCCGCCTCGGCCAGCCGGTGGCCGAGAGGCAGGTCCTGGCGGGCCACGACGTAGCGCTCCTTGTCCTCGGCGGTGGCGCCGGTGTAGGCGACGAAGACTCCGACGGCGGCCATGGCCACCAGGAAGCCGCCGACGACGGCGCGCCCGCCGGGGAGCGTGCGGCGCCGCCGTAGGGGGCGGGCCGGGCCGCCGTTGCCGCCGTCGGTGGCCGGTCTGGCTCGGTAGGTGGTGGTGGCTTCGTCCATCCCTGTCCCTATTCGCACCTCGAGCCGCCGTTCCTGCCGACGGCGCCGATTTGTATCCTCATGTCCTCTCGCTGTCAATGGTGTCGAAGCCCCTGTGCTGCGCCGACGCCGTTGCCGGGGCGTCCCGCAGTCCGAGAGCGGTCGGCGCCGCCACTCGTGCTCCGGTCGTCACCCCCGTCGATCGAGAGTCCATGAGATGTCGCCAGAAGGGCAAGGATGGGTTACACTGCGGCGATGACCGACCCGATCCGGTGGATGAGCACCCGGGAGGCCTCCGAGCGGCTCGGCATCACGCTGCGAACGCTCTATCGCTTCATCGACGAGGGCCAGCTCAACGCCTACAAGTTCGGCCGTGTCATCCGGCTGAAGGAAGCCGACGTGGAGCACTTCATCGAAGCTTCCCGCATCGCGCCGGGCACGCTCGAGCACCTCTACCCCGAGCCGAAGACCGAGCTGTCGCGCTGAGGGAGCCGCCAGACCGCCGCCGAGGAAGCCCGGAGACGATCAGGGCGGGCCCTTGTCAGCCCAGCAGGGTGAGCTCGCGGAGCGCGCCGAGGTGGACGTACACGGTGTGGCGTGGTTCGCCGTCGAGGCGCACGGTGGCCACGTCGGCGCCCACGGCCCGCAGCTCGCCGGCCACCGTCTCGCCCCCGCCCTCCACCACGATGCGCACGCGAGGGCGCTCCCCGACCAGCCCGGCCAGGACGTCGGTCAACGACGCCTCCACCGGCCCCCGGCGCGCCGACGCCGCCTCGGGCGCCCGCTGCCCCGGCTCGGGGCGCAGCGTGGCGATGGCGCAGAGGGGGAGGAACGTGGGCGTGCCCCCGTGGTGGCGAAGCACGCAGAAGTCCCGCGCCACGGCGACGATGCGCCCGTGGAGGCTGGCACCGGTGGTGGTCCTCGCCACGACCGGGCCGCCTCGCTCGGCCAGGTCGAGGGCCAGGCCGGCGAATCGCGCCTCCTCGACGGCCTGTTGGCGCAGCCAGCGCTCCCGGGTCCGGAGCCGGGCGGCCTCGTCGACCCGGGCCTCGGACGTCCAGCGAGCCAGGTCCGCCAAGAAGGCGTCCACGTCGGCCACGACGGCCGACGCTAGCGTCACAGGGGTGAGCCAGCGGCGGTGGGGCGGTCCATGACGTCAGCGCGGGACTGCCTGTTCTGCCGGATCCTCGCCGGGGAGGTCGCCTCCGAGGAAGTCGCTTCCACGGAGCGCACCTACGCCTTTCGCGACATCAACCCGGTGGCGCCCACCCACGTGCTCGTCATCCCTCGCGACCATGTCAGCGACGCCAGCGAGGTGGGGCCGGCCCACGCCGACACCGTGGTCGAGATGCTGACGACGGCCCAGGAGGTGGCCAGGGCCGAGGGTGTCCAGGACCGGGGCTACCGCCTGGTCTTCAACGTCGGCGAGGACGCCTTGAACAGCGTCGGGCACCTCCATCTGCACCTGATCGGCGGTCGCCGTCTGTCCTGGCCCCCGGGCTGAGCGGCGCTGGCGTACGCTTTCGGCGAGCGGCATTGTCATCCACCCAGGTCCACGTCTCCGTCCCCAACCACCTCATGGCTGGCCTGCTCGGCCAGCGTGACGAGTTGCTGCGCCTCGTGGAGACCGCCTTCCCGGGCACCGGCATCCACGTCCGGGGGAACGAGATCGCCGTCGAGGGCGAGGACGCCGAGCAGGTGGGCAAGCTCTTCGACGAGCTCCGGGTGCTGCTGGAGCGAGGCCACGCCCTGGACACGGTCAACCTGGTGCGCACCATCGAGATGGTGAAGGCCGACGTGCGCCCCTCCGAGGTGCTCACCGCCGAGGTGCTGCGCTCGGCCCGGGGCCGGACCGTGCGCCCGAAGACGGCCGGCCAGAAGCGCTACGCCGACGCCATCGCCGGCAACATCGTCACCTTCGGGATCGGACCGGCGGGCACCGGGAAGTCGTACCTGGCCGTCG
>JALYHF010000133.1 GCA_030776745.1 Actinomycetota bacterium
AGTCGTAGGCTTGGGGCGATGACGATGCCGGTCGAATTCCCCGACGAGATGGCGCGCCGCGTCAAGGCGGTCGCCGACGCGAGGGGTGTCCGTCCCGAGCAGGTGGTCATGGAGGCCGTCCAAGCCGAAATCGGGTCCGACGACCTCGGAGCCCCCGACGACACGTTCTCGTCGGTGCGCGATGAGCTCCGTCAGATGGCCTTCGATGGGACGTTCCGGTCGGAGATTGATTCGACTGTCGACGACCCCGACCTCGCAGTCGGCTGAACCCTATTGGTCATCGTTGACGACCACCTGACCCTGCTCGTCCTGGCGGGCGTCGTCTCGGTCGCCGACTCGACGACGACGTCGCGACGACGTCGCTCTGGTACCTCCGTCTCGTATCCGCGGCAACGGTACCGCCATCAGACGCCCAAGGGCCCGGTCGCCTGGCGCGCACACTGGCGTCGCTCCCCGACCCGGAAGCAGCGCTCTCCCGGATTCTGCACCCGCCACGCACCACGCTCGAGGTGCTCCACCCGATGGACTTCGCCGTGGAGACAGCGCGCATGCAGCGGGAGCGACGCCTCAATCTGCTGGCTGCGGAGACGCTCGGCGCGGCGATCCACCACGAAGCCACGATCCAAGTAGCCGCCCCGAACGCTGGCGGGCCGATCGAGCAAGCTGCGCGTGGTGAAGGGATCTCCTACGAGGCCCGCTCGTCGTGAGGTGCGGTCGGCGCTGATGCGCTGCGAACGATGTGACCAAGCGGACCGGCGACCGGTCAAGCGGGCCAAGCTCGCCGAGCGTGACGGCAGGGTCGCCGTCGTCCTCGAGGTCCCGATGCAAGAGGGCCCGGCGTCGGCGAGCGGTGGCTCGACTGGGAAGTCGCCCGCCGACTGGATGTGATGCTCAACGCCATGCTGGCGGGAGACGTCGAGGTGGCAGGCACTACCAGGAAAGCGACCTGGCCCGTGAGGAACGGCTGCGCGGAAAGTCACGCTAAGCCGTCTTGGCCGTGCTCGAAGAAGGGGCTCCCCGAGCAGCGCTGGCTCTCCCCATCTGTCACGCAAGCAGGCGACTGCACCGTTCGCGTGACCTAGGATAAGGAACGGGTTTCGTGACCTCTGGGGGTTAGGTCCCGGGCAAGGCGGGCGCCTGTCACGCAATCGACCGTATAAGTGACGGGGAGCGGCATGCTGGTCGGCTACATGCGGGTGTCCAAGGCGGACGGCTCACAGACCCTCGACCTACAACGTGACGCGCTGTTCGTCGCCGGCGTCGGCCCCGACCGTCTCTATGAGGATCTGGCTTCGGGACGACGGGACGACCGTCCCGGCCTCACCGCCTGCCTGAAGGCGCTGCGCGACGGCGACACCCTCGTCGTGTGGAAGCTCGACCGGCTCGGCCGGAACCTGCACCACCTGGTCAACACCGTCCACGACCTCACCGCCCGAGGCGTGGGCCTCAAGGTGCTCACCGGGCAGGGAGCGGCGATCGACACCACCACAGCAGCGGGCAAGCTCGTCTTCGGCATCTTCGCCGCACTCGCAGAATTCGAACGGGAGCTCATTTCCGAGCGGACCGTCGCCGGTTTGGCCTCCGCGCGCGCTCGGGGCCGCACGGGCGGGCGACCGTACAAGATGACGCCGGCCAAGCTCCGCTTGGCCGCTGCGTCCATGGGCCAGCCTGACACGAAGGTCGCTGCCCTCTGTGCAGAGCTCGGGATCACCCGCCAGACCCTCTACCGCCACGTCTCACCCAACGGAGAGCTCCGATCAGACGGACGTCGCCTGCTCGCCGCAGGGAAGACGAGTAAGCGCAGGGTGGACCCGGCGCCCGGATGACTCCGAGCCGTCGATCGGGGGACGGACGCCGTCGTCGTCGGTTGGCGTTGGTGTGAAGCTCTGTTCCGGCCTGGCCGCCCGCAATCGGGGGGCGAGGCCAACGGGTTCCTGGGTGTTACCGCTCACTTCGTGACCAACCGTGTATGACCGGGATCCGGCGTTTCTGCTCGTCCTCTGCCGCACTCTCGGGGAGCGAACGAGCGTCGACTCGCGAGATGGCCTCCTGCGTCTCCGCCCCCTCGAGCGGGCAGTGTCGCGTCCGTGTCGCTGACTGCCTCCGACTGGCGAATAACGCCAGTGGTAGCTGCGCTCACGACAAGTCGCTTCCTGGGGGATCATCCTCCTCGTGACCACACCACTCACCGAGTCGCTTGCGGCCATCGCCCGAGGCCTGACCGTGCTCGGCCGGTCGGCGTTGATCTCCTCCTGGCGGACAGGCCAATCACCGGCTCGCGTTCGGGACGTGCTCGCACATCGCCGAATGAGATCCGTAGGCGAGGTCGAAGGCGTCTTCGCATGGCACGACGGCATCGACTTCCCGCCGGATGTCCCAGCCGACGACTTCCATGTCTTCCCCGGCTTCTACATGCTGAGTCTGGATGAGGCAGTCGCGTCCTACGACGCATACGTCAGCGACCGGCGCTGGAATCCGGGCTGGCTTCCTCTATTCGCCAACGGGGGCGGGGACTTCTACGTCGTGGATCTCTCCGAGTTCGAGCGCGGCTCCGTGCTGCACTTCAGGATCGAGGAGACCGAGTACCCAGTTGAGTTCGCGACCGTCTCGGCTTTCTTCGCAACGCTGGCGGCGGCCTTCAAGGAAGGGATCTTCTTCATCGATTCGGCCGGCTATCTGGAGATGGACGATACAGCCTTCGGTGAGCTGGCCGCTCGCTTCAATCCCGGCATCTCGTGGTGGACCGAGCCGATCTAGAAACCACTGGGCGGCAGACCGATGGGGCATGCCGTCCTTCCGAGCTGCGAGGCCAGTACCACGTGCTCGTGCCTGAACGCGTCGTCGGCTCGACCCCGCCGGCTCGGCGATCTCCGGCGCTTCCGTCCGGTCGATGGTCACCGTTGCGATGCCCTGCTCGTCCAGGCTGCCAATATCTCGCAGTGAACGTAAGTGTCGAGCAAGAGTGGTCTGGCGAGTACATGGTCAAGATCCACGACGACGCGATCGAAGTGAACGTGCCCGGTGCTGGAGAGCAGCTCCTGCTGCTCCGCGGCATCCGAGACGCCCAATGGGAAGACCGCGGAAGCATCCGCTTCGGGACCAGCGCTGGGAGTCCTGTCTATTGGTGCTCCGGTGACGGAGACGCGACCATGATGATCGGCCACGACGAGGAGACGTGGGACATCGCTGTCACAATGCCGCTCGCCGTTGTAGACGACATCGTCCGGGAGGTCACGGCCGCCATAGAAGGGACGACGTAGCAACGATTTGAAAGTGCCGTGTTTCGTCGGTCTCTGGACGGCACCGCCCGGCGATAACGCCGGCGAACGCGGGTTACTGCTCGGCCGCCACCCGCACGCACAAGCCGGGATGAGAACCGGCAGCCCGCCCCGTTGGACTTCACGGACCTCTGGTTCGCTCGCCGCCGTTTGGCCCTGGCCCCGGGAAGCGCCTGACGACGGCGTCGGTCCGCTGAGCGCATGATCTGAGCGCCTCGTTCTCGAGCGTGACGACTTCGATGATCCGGGCGCGCCGATCTACGGCGCTGTGCAGAGCGTTTCGTTCTTCCGACAGAGACTTGTGACCCTGATGCGCAGCTCGCCGACCTCTGCCCGCAGCTTCTTCTCGTTCTCCGTCGTGCCGCCCTGGCCTCGAACCTGTTCGTAGAAGGCGTCCTTCACGTCGGTGTGCCTCTCGTCAGCATCCAGCGCTTGACCCCGCCAAGCTCCAGGACGACCTTGCCGGAGACGTCGCCGAGGCCGCCTATCTCGGCCTCGGGGATGGCCCAATTCCCCAGGCGGGGGGGCGGGTGTTGAGCTGCGGCCCGGCCACCACCGCCGAACCGCGCAGCGCCTACCCCAGGCCGGAGCTCGCCCACCTCAAGCTCCGCGGCCGCCATTCCGCGCATAATAATCTGATGTGTCTCATCATCATCATCCGAGGCATCGGGATCTGTGACAGATTTTGCGCAATGACGCGTGCTCGCGCACTAAGTCGTCGACAGTGTCTCCCAGGGCCGATGGGTGGTGCCCTGCCACGGCTGCCAGCCCGGCCCCTGAGAGATGGACCGCGACCCGGTACTCAGAGCCGGGAGGTGTAGAGTTGACAGATGCGTTGAATGAAGGCGTGCCAATCAATTGGCCGTGCTCACGCGCAATGCCTTTTGAGGCTGGGATGATGCGGTTATGACGACCTGCACGCTGCACCGTGTGGAAACCAACCTGAGCTGCCGGACCTGCGGCACAGCTGTCTGCTCGGACTGCGCGGTCCGGACGGCCATGGGCGTGTCGTGCGCGGAGCACGCCGGTGGGGCGAAGAAGGATGCCGTGGCCGCCACCAAGCCTTGGAGGGAGAGCTCGCGGGCCGGCCGGCGGGTGCTTGTCGGGGCGGTGGCCGTGCTCGTCGTGGCCGCGGCGGTGATCTTCCTCCGACCCTCGGGCGGCGGCAAGGAGCCCGAGGCGATCGAGGGCACGTGGACGCCCCTACCGAGTGGCGGACCGGTGGCCCGGACCGACTTCGCCTACGTGTCGACGGGCACGGCCATGATCATCTGGGGCGGCGCCACGGACCGGCCGCTCGCCGACGGGGCGGCATACGACGTGCGCTCGTCGACGTGGAAGCCGGTGGCGGCAGCCCCGCTCTCGGCCCGGCGGGGCGCCAGCGCGGTATGGACCGGCACCACCATGATCGTCTTCGGCGGACAGGGGCCGGCCGAGGGGTGCCCGCAGCTCTGCGCCCTGAACGACGGTGCCGCCTACGACCCCGCTACTGACACCTGGGTGCCGATCGCGCCGGCTCCCCTGGCCGCCCGCAACTGGCACACCACCGTGTGGCTCCAGGACCGTATGGTCATCTGGGGTGGCTCTTGGGGTGGCGCGGCGGTGGCCGACGGCGCCTCGTACGACCCCGCGTCCAACACCTGGACGCTCCTTCCTGCGGCCCCGCTGGAGCCCCGGGACTCGCACCGAGCCGTCGCGTCCGCGGACCGGATGCTGGTCTGGGGTGGCTTTGGCGCGACGGAGGCCGAGAGGGCTGGGAAGGTACCTGGATCCCGGGCCCCGCGTGGGAAGTACTTCGCCGACGGCGCCATCTACAACCCTGTCGACAACACCTGGACGCCGATGGCGCCATACCCGCAGACCACCGAGTCGGCCGCCCGGAGTGACTTCAGCAGCGTGTGGACCGGCACCCACATGCTCGTCTGGGGCGGGGTCGGGCGCACCGCCGACTGTGCCCCCTGCTACCACGACGACGGGGCGGCCTATGAGCTGAGCAGCGACTCCTGGAAGCTCATGGCGCCCTCACCGCTCGCCGGGCGCGGCAACCACCGGGCGCTCTGGACCGGCAAGGAGATGGTCGTCTTGGGCGGCTCCGGCACCACGGCGCTGAACGACGGCGCCGCCTACAACCCCGCCACTGACACCTGGTCGCAGCTCCCGGTCAGCCCCGTCCTCGGCCAGCAGGGCTGGGAACTGGTGAGGGTGGGCGACAACCTGATCGTCTGGGGCGGGCACCGACACGACGAGGCGAAGACGCGTAACCCCCACGACAACGGCGTCATTCTCAGCCTCCGGTGGTAAATTCTCAGCCAGCCCTCAGAGCTTGAGGGCCGGGCGCCGTGTCGGGCCGGATCGCCGGCGCGCGATGTTCCCGCTTAATCGCCTGCAGCGCCGCGCCGATGCAGGTCGTCGAGGCGCTTGAGGAACAGCAGGTACGTGAGCTGTTCCATCACTTCGAGGGGGTTAGAGATGCCGCCCGACCAGAAGGAGTTCCAGATTCCGTCGATCTGCGATCTGAGTTCGCCGGTCAGCACGGTCGCCGGCTCCCCTCCTCGGCACGCGGCGGCAGTCCTGGCGCGTCAATGGTGATGGTTTCCTTGGTGGTGGCCGCCATGCTGGGAGCTCCTGGTCGGTTAGTTTGAACTATCCTGGCACCCGGAGGCACGGCGCGTCCTGTAGCCCACTGAGGCCTTTCGAGCTCGGGTTGGCGGAACGAATCGACCGACCGCTTCCTCAGAGCGACAGTCCGAGACCCAGTTCGGGCGGCTCGATCTGCAGCTCCCGTCCGAGCGCTCGGTCGAGGCGGCTGATCGCCCCGGCGACCGCCCGGTGGCTCGTTGAGTAGGCGTCGTTGTCCATCGGGCGGGGCTGGCGGCCGAGCAGAGCGGCGTCTTCGAGGTCGAACGCAGTGTGATGTTGCATGAGCTGGGCGGCTGCGTCCTCCCAGAGCGCGGCCGTCGGACCGGCGGATGGCCGTGGGCCCAGGCGGTCGACCACGTACGCGGGCGGTTCGGTCACTCCGTTCGTCCCTCTGACACGCCGGTCCTCATCGAGCCGGCGGGCGATGGTGTGGCTCTCCCCCATTAGGTCCGGCCGTGCTCGCATGTCCAGATTCGCCCGGGAGAGGCGGTCCTTCAGGGTCGCTTCCTTGGCGTCCAGCTCCCGTAGCTCAGACCGGGCCTCGGCGAGTGCCCTCGGCAGCCACTGCGACTCTGTGCGCGCTGCCTCGAGCTCGTGGCGGTGCGACCGCCGGTGGAGCGGGCGGTCGTATTGAGCGAGGACCTCCTGAGCGCGTGCCGAGCGTGCCTCGAAGTCGCGGCACGATAGGTCGAGAGTCTGGCGGCGATGATCGAGCGACTGCAGCTCACGCTGGCAGAACGCGATCTCGTACTCGGCTCGCCTCCGGTGACGGTCGATCTCGTGTGCCCGCTCCAGAAGCTGCCGGAGCACCTTTGGCCCAAGCGGACGGCGGGCAGTTGCGCTGGCCACGCCTTCGCCCCCTTCGGGATTGGCCAGCGCAAGCTCCGCTCGTCGAGCGACGGCGGGGCGGTCGATCCAACTCCGGCTGAGCGACTCCGTCACCACGTCTGCCGGCGTGTCCTCGCCCTGGCAGACGACGAAGACATCGTTCGTTAACCGCCCTCGGGTCATGGGGACGTAGATGCCGGCGGCGTTCGTCCCGCCGTCGAGGAAGAGGAACGACCGGTCCACGGTTCGCCCTTGGCTGGCGTGACTGGTGGAGGCGTAGGCCAGCTCGACGTGCTCCTGGACGTAGTCGGCGGGAAGCTCCACACGCCCGGTGTGGCCGTCCACGATCAGGCTGCCGTCCCCGTGGACGGCGGTGACGGTCCACCGATCCCGGTTCTTGACCATCAGGTTCCGGTCGGTGACGAGCTGGCGGGCGTTGTTTCGGGTGGCGACAACGTCGCCGACACCGACCGTGTACGGCCCCACGTCGATGGCTCGGCCGCCACCGATGTCGCCGGCCTCGAGGCGTAGGCGCTGGGCCCGCTGGTTGAGGAGCACGACGGTCTCAGTGGTGGGCGCCATCATGGCGACGGTCTGCCCCCGCCGGGTGGCGTCCCACCAGCCTCGCACCACCGCCTCTCGCATGTCCGCGGTCGTTCCTCCGTGAAGCCGGCCATGCTGCTCGTACAACTTCACCACCGACAGATCGCCGCGCCGGAGCCGCAGGCTGGCGTCCGGCTCCCACGGCTCGGCGAAGCGGTGAACCCGCCCCAGCTCGATGGCACCGAACGTCTCGACCAGGTGGCCGAACATGCCCGAGCGACCGACCGCCGCGAACTGCAGAGGGTCGCCGATGAGCGCCAGCCGCCAGGAGCGCCGATCGGCGAGGTCGAACAACTCGGCCAGCTTCGGCGTCGGGGCCATGGCGGACTCGTCGAGGACGAGCGTGGCGCCGGCCGGCAGGTCGTAGCGGTGGTCAGGTGGCCGGTCGAGGCGGTGCTCGATCAGCAGCTTGTCGAGAGTGTCGGCGGCGACCCCGGTGTCGGCCGCCAGGACGTCAGCGGCAGCGGCCGAGGGGGCGAGACCGAACACCGGTCGCCCTTCCCGTCGCAGTTGTTCGACGGCGGGCCGGAGCGCGGTGGTCTTGCCGGTGCCGGCGGGACCGACGACGAGCACCACTTGGTGACTTCCGGCGACAGCGGCGGCGACGTCCAGCTGGACGCCCGTCAGGCCTTCGTCGGCGCCGGTGACCGCAGCGTTGTCCTCGCCCCTCACCGCCAGCCGGTGCTCGGCCTGGGCGAGGAGGCGCTCCTCCT
>JALYHF010000134.1 GCA_030776745.1 Actinomycetota bacterium
CGGCCTGGGCGACCCCAACCGGGTGAGCTGGGGCACCACCTTGTACTTCGCCAACGCCAGGAACGCCTTCCTCACCGACGCCTGGCTGTGGTGGATCGTCCCCCCGGGGCTGGCGCTGACCGTCGCCATCCTGGGCTTCGCCTTCCTCGGCTACGCCGTCGAGGAGCTGGCCGACCCGCGTCTGACCCGAACGGCCCCTCGCCACCGCCGGACGGCCCCGAAGCGCGCCGGCGATCCGCCCCCGGCGGAAGCGGTGCCCGCCGCCGGCGTGCTGCAGGTGCGAGACCTGGTCGTCGAGTACCAGGGGGCCGCACCGGTGCGGGCCGTCGACGGGGTGAGCATCACCGTGGCCCCGGGGCGGGTGGTGGGCCTGGTGGGTGAGTCGGGCAGCGGCAAGAGCACCCTGGTCATGGCCCTCCTCGGCCTCCTGCGCCCACCAGGGAAGGTGGTGGCCGGCAGAGCGATCGTGAACGGTCGGGACCTGGGCCGCCTGCGGCGCTCCGAGGTGGCCAAGGTGCGGGGCCGAGAGGTGGCCCTCATCCCCCAGAACGCCATGAACTCCCTGAACCCGGCCTACACCGTCCATCGACAGGTCGCCGAGGCCGCCGCCCTCACCCGCGATCCGGAAGAGGCCGGACGGCGGGCGACGGAGGTGCTGGAGCTGGTCGGCATCCCTGCGGCGCGCCACCACTCCTACCCCCACGAGCTCAGCGGTGGCATGCGCCAGCGGGTGGTGATCGCCATGGCCGTGACCAACCAACCGGCGCTCCTGGTGGCCGACGAGCCGGTGACGGGACTCGACGTGGTCACCCAAGCCCGGGTGCTGCGGCTGCTCCTGGACCTCCGGGGCCGCCTGGATCTGGCCATCCTGCTCATCTCCCACGACCTGCCCCTGGTCGCCCGTGTGGCCGACGAGTTGGTGGTCATGTACGGGGGGCGGATCGTGGAGAGCGGCCCGGCGCGAGAGGTCACCGCCGCTCCCCACCACCCCTACACCGCCCAGCTCCTCGCCGCCTTCCCCAGCCTGCGGGGGCCCCGCCGCCGGCTGGCCTCGATCGGCGGGGAGCCTCCCGACCTCGCCCACCCGCCGTGCGGATGCCCGTTCCATCCCCGCTGCCCCGACGGGGTAGAGGCGTGCCGCCACACCGAGCCCCACGTCGTCCACGGCGGCGGAGCCCACGAGACGGCCTGCATCCTGAGGCACCCCGGATGAGCCAGCCCGTGCTGGACCTCCGCCGGGTGCGCAAGACGTTCCAGCGGGGCGGGCTGCGCCGCCGGGAGGCTCCGGTGGTGGCCGTGGACGACGTGTCGCTGTTGCTCGCCCCCGGCGAGATCGTGGGGCTGGTGGGCGCCAGCGGAGCCGGGAAGAGCACCGTGGGTCGCATGATCCTGGGGCTGGAGCGGCCCGACTCGGGGGAGGTGCGCTTCGAGGGGGTGGACGTGGCCTGCCTCCCCGAGCGGAAGCTGCGCCGGGTCCGGCGGCGGATGCACCTGGTCCTGCAAGACCCCTATGAGTCGCTCCACCCGGGCATGCGGGTGGGCGCCACGGTGGCCGAGCCGCTGGTCATCGCCGGCGTCGACGAGCAAGAGCGGAGCCGAAGGGCGGCGACCGCCCTCGAGGAGGTGGGCCTGGTGCCCGCCTCCAGCTTCGTCGGGCGCTTCCCCCACGAGCTCTCGGGCGGACAGCGCCAGCGGGTGGCGGTGGCCCGGGCGTTGGTGGTTCGGCCCCGGGTGGCGGTGGCCGACGAGCCCACGTCCATGCTCGACGCGTCGGTCCGGGCCGGGATCCTCGAGCTCATCCTGGGCATGCGTGACCGGTTCGGCACCGCCTTCCTCTTCGTCACCCACGATCTGGCCGTCGCCCGCTACGTCTCCGACCGTCTGGCGGTGATGCACGACGGTCGCCTGGTGGAGTCGGGCGAGACCGACGCCGTCATCGAGCACCCGCAGCAGGACTACACCCGGGCCCTCCTGGCCGCCAGCGAGGGCATCCTCTGAACGCCGAGAAGGGAGCAGACCGATGGAGACCACCCGCAAGAAGCTGATCTTCTTCGCCGCCAGTGACCCTGCCGAGAACCCCAACCCGGCCTGGTCCGCCTACCACTTCGCCGAGGTGGCGGCCAAGGCGGGGCTGGAGGCCGAGGTCCGGCTGGCCGGTGACGCCGTGCGAGTGGCCCTGCCCGACGTCGGCGGCTCCTCGCCCAAGGGCGAGCAGCTGAGCGAGAAGGTCCGCCAGGGTCCGGGCGCCAAGTTCTTCGTCTCCTTGTGACCGGGTTGCGTCGGCACCCGGGGGGTGTCGGAGGACCAGGTGGCGGCCATCGGCGGGGTGCAGAGGAACCTCGCCGACGTCCTCACCGAGGTGGCGGAGGGCAAGGCCGAGCTGGTCTACATGGGCTGAGAAACGGGAGGAATGGCCGCCCGGCGTCCGGCGTTCGTCCTCGACGAGATGGACGAAACGCTGTCCGGGGCGCCGGCCCGCTCGCCGGCCGACCGTGCTCCGGCCTGGGACGGGTTCACGGTGCCCACCCGCTACTGGCACACGCTCGACGACGGGCGCATCCAGTGCGACCTCTGCCCCCGTGCCTGCAAGCTGCGGGAGGGCCAACGGGGCCTCTGCTTCGTCCGGGCCCGCCTCGATGACCAGGTGGTGCTCACCAGCCACGGTCGCTCCTCGGGGTTCTGCGTCGATCCCATCGAGAAGAAGCCGCTCAACCACTTCCTGCCCGGCACCTCGGTGCTCTCGTTCGGCACCGCCGGCTGCAACCTCGCCTGCCGGTTCTGCCAGAACTGGGACATCTCCAAGTCCAAGGAGATCGACACCCTCGCCGACCAGGCCTCGCCCGAGGCACTGGCGGCGGCGGCCGTGGCGCTCGACTGTGCCAGCGTGGCGTTCACCTACAACGACCCGGTCATCTTCCACGAGTACGCCATCGACGTGGCCGATGCCTGCCGGGAGCGAGGCGTCAAGGCGGTGGCCGTCACCGCCGGCTACGTGTGCCCGGAGCCCCGAGCGGAGTTCTACGAGCACATGGACGCGGCCAACGTGGACCTCAAGGCGTTCAGCGAGGACTTCTACCGCCACACCTGCGGTGCCGACCTGGAGGCGGTGAAGGACACCCTGCGCTACCTCCGGCACGAGACCTCGGTGTGGTTCGAGATCACCAACCTGCTCATCCCCGGCCTGAACGACTCCGGCGCCGAGCTCGACGCCATGACCAGCTGGGTGGTCGAGCACCTGGGCTTCGACGTGCCTGTGCACTTCACCGCCTTCCACCCCGACTTCAAGATGCTCGACCGCCCGCCCACACCACCAGAGACGCTCAGCCGGGCCCGGCGAGTCGCGCTGGGCAACGGCGTGCGCTTCGCCTACACCGGCAACGTCCACGACACCGAGGGATCGAGCACCTACTGCCCCGGCTGCGGCACCCAGGTCATCGAGCGCGACTGGTACGCCATCGGCGGGTACCGCTTGACCGGCGAGGGGACCTGCCAGGCCTGTGGCACCACCCTGCCCGGCCGCTACCAGGGAGGGCCCGGTGGTTGGGGGCGCCGGCGGCTGCCGGTCCGACTGGCACCGCCCCGGGGAGGCGAACCGGGGGGCTGAGTTGCTGATGCGGGTCGTCGGCATTGACGGGTGCAGGCGGGGCTGGGTGGGCGTCGTCCTCTCGGAGCAGACGGCCGTCGTGTCTGGGCCCACGGTCGCGTCGATCCTGGAC
>JALYHF010000135.1 GCA_030776745.1 Actinomycetota bacterium
CGTCCACCTCGTTGGCGTCCTTCTGGCCCACGGCGGCCATGATGGACGCTGCCGGGTACTCGCCCACCTGGGGATCCACCGGGCCCAGCACGGCCGACGGCGCCATGACGACACGGTCGGCGGCGAGGGCGATCAGGGTGCCGCCGCTCATGGCGTAGTGAGGCACGTACACGCTGACCCGGCCGGGGTGGGCGGCCAGGGCGGCGGCGATCTGCTCGGCGGCCAGCACCAGCCCGCCCGGGGTGTGGAGCACCAGGTCCAACGGGAGGTCGTCAGCGGTCATCTCGATGGCCCGGATGACCGCCTCGGAGTCGTCGATGTCGATCAGGCCCCCGAAGGGGATCCCCAGGAGCCCTCCCGGCGGTGGATGAGGGTGATGGCTCGAGACCCGTTCGCCTTCTCCAGGGCCCGCAGCGCCTGGGCCCGTTGCAGGGCCAGGAGCCGCTGCTGGAACAGCGGCTGAAGGCTCGAGACGATGAAGAAGATCCACAGCAGGTCGAGCGGGGTCACGGCCTCACGCCCCGCCGCCTCGTCGGGGGCCTCGAGAGTCGGTGCCCGACGGCCAGGGCCGATGCCGGCCTTGGAACCTCACGGCCCGACGATACGCCCGATCCGGGAGCGTCAGCGGCGGGACCGCACCGGCGAGGTGGACCGGCGGGTGGGCAGCTCTCGGCACGAAGCCAGGGCGGCCAGGGCGGCGGCGAGGGCGATGCCGTCCACCATGGCCAGCCCGGACCGGCGGCCCCAGCCGTTGCCCACGGCCAGGGCCAGGGCGGCGCCACCGAGGCCGGTCCCCAGGGCCACGCCGAGGACGTCGGCCAGCTGCAGAGCGGAGGAGGCCCTGCCCACCTCGTGGCCGGCGGACTCCTCGAGGACCACCAGGCTGGCCGCCGAGTAGACGAGGCCCATGCCGAGCCCGGCGACGGACCAGGCCAAGGCGGCGGTCAGCGCCGGGAAGCCGGGCCACAGCAACGGGGTGAGCCCGCCGACGGCGGATGCCACCAGGACCAGTCCGGTCACGATGGTCCGACGACCTCCCCACCGCCGCCCCCAGCGGGCCTGGGCCCAGGACCCCATGGCCCAGGTCACGCTCGAGCAGGCGAGGGCCAGGCCTGCGCCAGCGGTGCCGACCCCGTGGAACGAGGTGAGGGCCAGGGGCAGGAAGGCTTCGGCCCCGAAGAAGGCGAAGGCGGTCAGACCCCGCACGGCGATGGCCGACGGCAGCGCCCCGCGGGCTCGCAGCGTTCCTTCAGGGAGGAGGCGGCGAAGGGCGGGCCAGCTCCACCCCGCCCCGGCGGTGAACACGACCGCCGCCACCACCGGCTCCCTGCTGCTCAGACCGGCCAGGGCCACCCCGGCGCCCGTCGCCAGGCGGAGGGCGTCTCCCACCGGCGTGGTCCCCTCCCCTCCCCGGGGATCGGGTTGGAGCCGGCGCAGCGACGGCAGGGCCAGGGAGCCGGCCAGCGGGAGGAGGGGCACCATCCCGAGGAACACGGCCCGCCAACCCACGCCTTCGGCCACGGCTCCGGCCAGTGCCGGCCCGGCGATGCCAGGCACCACCCAGGCGCTCGAGAGCACGGCGAAGAGGCGGGGGCGCCTCTCCTCGGGGTACCCACGGCCGATGGCCACGTAGGCCGTGGCCAGAACGGCACCACCCCCGAGCCCCTGCACCGCCCGGGCGGCCACGACCGCCAGCATGGTGGGCGCCAGGCCGGCACCGAGCAGCCCGGCCCCGAAGAGGGCCAGGCCGAGCCGGAAGGGCCCGGCCGGGCCGCTGCGGTCCCCCACGGGGCCGGCCACGGCGATGCCGACCAGGTTGCCCAGCATGAAGGCGCTGAAGGCCCACCCGTAGAGGCGGATCCCACCCAGGTCCTGGCCGACGGCGGGCATGACCGTGGTCACGGCCAAGGCTTCGAAGGCGACCCCGGTGAACACCAGCACCAGGCCGACGGTGAGCGCCCGCCGACCGCCTTCGAGCAGCCCCGAGTCATGGGAGGCGTGGCCGGCGCGGTCGGGAACCGGCGGTCCGAGGGGCTTCACCCGTCCATCTTCCCCGGTAGCGTCGGGCCCGGTGCACGTGGCCGCCGTGTGGCGCTACCCCGTGAAGTCGATGCAGGGCGAGCGAGTGGAAGTGGCCTCCCTCTCGCCGCTCGGCGTGGCCGGCGATCGGGCCTACGCCGTCCGCGACCTCCTCACCGGCAAGCTGCTCTCGGCCAAGCGGGAGCCCCGTCTGCTCGAGGCCCGAGCGCTGCGGGCGGGCGTCGAGCTCGTCCTCCGCCTGCCCAACGGCGAGACGGTCCTGGGCGCCGGCATGGGGGTGGGCCCCGCCCTCTCGGCCTGGCTCGGCCGCCCCGTCCGCCTCGACGCCGTCTCACCCGGCCAGCGGGCCGCCTTCGACGCCGACGCCGACGCCGACGCCGAGGACGGCGAGGGCGGGACGGTCGAGCTCCACACGCCCGAGGGCTCCTTCGTCGACGCTGCTCCGGTGCACCTCCTCACCACCGCCAGCCTCGCCGCCATGGCTGTCCTCCATCCCGGCGAGCAGTGGGACGCCCGGCGCTTCCGTCCGAACCTGGTGGTGGAGACCGACGAGGTGGGCTTCGTGGAGGACGCCTGGTTGGGACGAGTCGTCCGGGCCGGCGGCGCCGAGCTGGAGGTGGTGGCCCCCACCCACCGTTGCGTGATGGTGACCCGGGCGCAGCCGGGCGGCCTCGACCACCAGCCCGAGGTGCTGAGGGCGCTCGCCCGGGACCGGGGGGCCGACCTGGGGGTGTACGCCCGGGTACGGGCGCCCGGCGTCGTCCGCCGAGGCGACGAGGTGACCGTGGTGGCGTAGGCCCGCCGGCCGCTCAGCCCGAGGTGGGGATGGTGGCCGGCTCGGGGGAGGCGGCCGGCCGGGTGGCGTCGCCCGGTTGAGAAGGCGGGCCAGCGGGGCTCGGCGGCCGGGTGGGGCCGGGCCGGCGCAGGAAGAGGTAGGTCACCGGGACGAAGTAGCCCAGCCAGGCCACCACCTGCTCGATGGACGGGCGGGGATCCCATCCGAACAGCGCGGCCAGGATCTTGCCCACCTCGCTCTGCTGGGTGAGCCAGGTGACGCCGGTGACGTCGTAGACGTTGTCGGCCAGCGTCCCGAGGTCGCCCGACGCCTGCAGGAACAGCACGCTGCGAGCCAGGAGCCCGGCGGCGAAGACCACGATCACCATGCCAGTGACCTGGAAGAAGGTTCGGATGGGCAGGCGGCGCCCGCCGGCGTAGACGGCCAGGCCCAGGCCCACGGCGATGCTCAGCCCGACGACGGCACCGAGGACGACCTGGCCTCCGCCGCTCGAGGTGCCCACGGCCAGCAGGAACAGCGCCGCCTCGATGCCCTCCCGGATCACGGCCAGGAAGGTGACGGCGACGACGGCCCGCCGCGGGTTTCCGGCGAGCAGGGCGCCGTCGACCTTGTGCTCGAGCTCGTTCTTGATGGCTCGGGCCTGGCGGCGCATCCAGAAGATCATCCAGGTGAGGATCCCTGCCGCCGCCAGCGAGACGGCGGCGAAGGACCGGAGCCGGGCTGCCCCCACCAGATTGCCCAGGGTCAGGTGGACCACGACGCCGATCAGGATGGACAGCCCGACGGCGCCGGCCACTCCGGCCCAGGCCGACCGCCCGAGGTCCAAGCGGCCGATGCGGCGTAGGTAGGCGAAGACGATGGCGACGATGAGGGCCGCCTCGAAGCCCTCTCGGATCATGATGAGCAGCGCCGGGACCATGTTAGGCAAGCCTAACAACACACGTGGCGCCCGCCAACTGCGACTTCAGCGCCGGGGAGAGTGCCGCCGTTGCCGCAAGCGGCTGCGGGCTCGGCGCACGAAGCCCAGGAGCAGCGACACCAGGCCTCCGAGCACGGCGGCGAGGAGCAGGGCCACCCCGAGGGGAGTGGTGCCGTGGAGGAACAAGAAGTTGAGCCGGACCCTGGCCCCGTTCTGCAGCACGAAGACGGCCACGGCCAGCAGCAGGACCAGGGCAGCCACCAGGGGTGCCCAGTCCCGGACCGGGTGGTCCCGCACCCCGCCGCCCGGCGGCTCGCGCCCGCCGCCGGCCGGCGCCTGCCGGGAGGCGTCCCCGCCCCGCTCGACGGCCGCGTCGGATCCGTCGGTCACACCCGCTCCCAGTCCTTCCAGACCGGGTCGTAGCCGGCCGCCCTCAGCGACGCCGCCACCTCCGACGGCGAGCGCGTGTCGGAGACCTCGAACTGGGGCTCGGCCCCGTCCGGGACGGCGTAGCCACCGGGCTCGGTGTGCGAGCCAGCCGACACGTGGGTCACACCCAGGCGCACCATGGCGTCGCGCAGTTCCGGAGGCTCCCGGGTGGAGAGCACGAGGGCCACGTCGGGCAGGAGGAGCCGCAGGGCGCAGACCAGCTGGACCAGCTCAGGGTCCCCCACCGGGTCGGCCGGCTCGTAGCCGCCGGCGGCCGGGCGCAGCCGGGGCAAGGACACGGCCACCTCGCACCGCCACCACCGGTTCATCAGGGCCCGGGCGTGGGCGGCCAGGGCGAGGGCCTCGCGGCGCCAGTCCTGGTGCAGGCCGAGCAGCACGCCCACGCCGAGCCGGCGCATGCCGGCCTCGGCCCCGCGGTCGAGCGCCGCCAGTCGCCAGTCGTAGTTGCGCTTCTTCCCCTTGAGGTGCACCTCGGCGTAGGTGCTGCGGTCGTAGGTCTCCTGGTAGACCACCAGGCCCTCGCAGCCCGCTTCCACCAGGCGCCGGTAGGTGTCGGTGTCCCACACCTGCACCTCGACCGAGAGCGACGGGACCTCTGGGGCCAGGATGCGGACGCACTCGACGAGGTACTCCTTGCTCACGACCCGGGCGTGCTCCCCCGAGACCAGGAGCAGGTGGCGAAAGCCGCGCGACGCCAGCTCCTTGGCCTCGACGAGCACCTCGGCCGGCGTGAGGGTGCGGCGGGCGACGTCGTTCCCGGCCGAGAACCCGCAGTAGGTGCACGTGCTCACGCACTCGTTCGAGAGGTACAGCGGCGCGAACAGGTGGATGGTCCGCCCGAAGCGCCGGACGGTGAGCTCGTGGGCCGCCCGGGCCATGTCCTCCAAGCGGTGGGCGGCCGGCGCTGACACCAGGGCGGCGAAGTCGGCGAGGGAGCGCCGGCG
>JALYHF010000136.1 GCA_030776745.1 Actinomycetota bacterium
GCCGTGGCCAAGGCCAGCGGCGGGAGGGGGGGAGGCGTCGCCGTGGTGGCCCGCCCCGTCGCCGTCTCCGGCAACTCCGGCAACGCCAAGGCGCAGTCGAGCGCCACCAACTACGGGAAGACGGGCAATGCCGTGTCCCTGGCCAGCTCCAACCCTGTGGCCATCTCGGGCAACTCCGGGTCCACGGGCGACACGGGGGCAGCCATCTCCGCAGGCGGCCGGGCGAGGTCCGGCGACTCCGCTCTGGGAACACGGGACCGGCCGTCGCCATCGGCGTGGCCAACAGCATCGCCAACACCGGCGCCAACTCCACCGCCGTCGCGGCGTCAGGCGATACCGGGGCGGCTCGAAACTTCATCTTCATCGTCGCCGCCGGCGGTTCGGGCGGCCGAGGTGGCACGGCGACAGCCGTCTCCGGGCCAGGTGGAGATGCCGTCAACTTCTTCTTCGGGCCGGAGGTCGCGCGCTTCCTCCTCGCCGTGGGCGGCAGCAGCGTCGCCGTCGCCGATGCCAGCGGCGGACGCGGTGGTGACGTCGCCGTTCTCGTCGCCCCCGTCGCCGTCTCGGGCAACTCGGGCAACGCCTTCGCCCAGTCCAGCGCCACCAACTTCGGCCGCACGGGCGACGCCTTCTCCTTGGCCCGGTCCCACCCCGTGGCCATCTCCGGGAACTCCGGCTCCACCGGTGCCACGGGGAGGGCCATCTCGAGACCGTGGTGGCTGTGGTGGCGCTGGTGGCTGTGGTGGCGGCTGCTGGCCTAGCCCGTCGTCCCGGCCCCATCCTTGCCCCCGGCAGCAGCGCTGCCGGGGGCTCTTCGCGAGAAGCAGGCAACAGCCCAGACCAGCAGCCACCGCACCGAATTGCGGACCGGCGGCGGTTCGTCGGTAGAGTTGGCCCCTCGCTTCCTGGTCGGGCCGCGGCTCCCCGAGTGTCGTGCGTGGCGGGACGGGGAGTCAGGAGAGGCATGGACCAAACCGACGCGGCTGTCACCGATCCTGGCCAGCGCGAGGGCGATCCGGTGGTCGTCATCGGGGCCGGCCCCGCCGGTCTGACCGCCGCCTACCAGCTGGGCAAGGCGGGGCGGACCTGCGTCGTGCTCGAGCAGGACGACGTGGTGGGCGGGATCAGCCGCACCGTCGAACGCGACGGTTGGCGGTTCGACATCGGCGGGCACCGCTTCTTCACCAAGGTGAAGGCGGTCGACGACCTGTGGCACGAGATCCTGGGCGAGGACGACTTCTTGATGCGGCCCAGGATGAGCCGCATCTACTACAACGGGAAGTTCTTCGACTACCCGCTCAAGGCGTCCAACGCCCTGCTCAGCCTGGGCATCGTGGAGGCCTTCCGGTGCGTGCTGTCCTACCTCTGGGCCAGGGTGCGTCCCCCCAAGGACCAGTCCAACTTCGAGGGCTGGGTGGCCGCCCGCTTCGGCTACCGCCTCTACCGCATCTTCTTCAAGACCTACACCGAGAAGGTCTGGGGGGTGCCGGCCACCGAGATCCAGGCCGACTGGGCCGCCCAGCGGATCAAGAACCTCTCGCTGGCCAAGGCCGTGCTCAACGCCGTGCTGCCGAAGCGCAACCAGAAGGAGATCACGAGCCTGATCGAGGAGTTCCAGTACCCCAAGTACGGTCCGGGCCAGATGTGGGAGCGGGCCAGCGAGCTGGTCGAGGCCCAGGGCAGCAAGATCTTCATGAACACCACCGTCACCAAGGTCCGCCATGCCGACGGGCGGGCGACCTCCGTGGTGGCCGAGACGGGCGGCGCCTCCACGGACTACCCGGCCTCGCACGTCATCTCGTCCATGCCCATCACGGCGCTGGTGAGAGCGATCGACCCCCCCGTGCCGCCGGACGTGGCGGCCGCCGCCAACGCCATCTCCTATCGGGACTTCCTCACCGTCGCCCTGGTGGTACCCGAGGACTGCGGCTTCCCCGACAACTGGATCTACGTCCACTCGCCCGACGTCAAGCTCGGGCGCATCCAGCACTTCGGCTCCTGGTCGCCGTACCTGGTCAAGGAGGGTCGGACCTGCCTCGGCCTCGAGTACTTCGTCTTCGAGGGCGACGAGCTGTGGACAATGGCGGACGACGACCTGGTGGAGCTGGGCAAGCGGGAGCTCAACACGTTGGGACTGGTGGACCCGGCGAGGGTGGAGACCGGCTACGTGGTCCGCATGCCCAAGGCCTACCCGATGTACGACGAGGGCTACGTGGCCAACGTCGACGTCTTGCGCACGTGGCTGGCCGAGAACACCGCCAACGTCCACCCGGTGGGGCGCAACGGGATGCACAAGTACAACAACCAGGACCACTCCATGTACACCGCCATGCTCACCGTGGAGAACATCCTCGGGGCCTCGCACGACATCTGGCAGGTCAACGTCGAGGCCGAGTACCACGAGCAGGAGGTCACCGGCGACGGCGGCGGCCGGACGGGCCGGGACGCCCCCATCCTGCCGAAGCGCTCCGCGGACACCACGGCGGCTGGGGGCTCGGAGCGCCCGACCGCCGCGGGAGGGGGCCAAACCGGGAGGCACTAGGGTGCGCCCGTATGGCCGACCGAGCGAGGTTCGCCGAGCTGGCGATGGAGCACATGGGCTCCCTCTACACGGCCGCCCTGCGGATGACCAGGAACCGCGCCGACGCCGAGGACCTGGTCCAAGAGACCTACCTCAAGGCCTACCGGGCCTTCGGCACCTTCGAGGAGGGCACCAACCTCAAGGCGTGGCTGTACCGGATCCTCACCAACACCTACATCAACACCTACCGGGCCAAGAAGCGCAGGCCCGAGCAGGCCGAGGTCGACGACGTGGAGGAGCTGTACCTGTACCGTCGCCTGGGAGGCCTCGAGGCGGCGGTCGCCGGCCACAGCGCCGAGGAGGAGGTGCTCGACCACTTCACCGAGGCAGAGGTGAAGGAGGCGATCGAGGCCCTCCCCGAGCAGTTCCGGGTGGCGGTGCTGCTGGCCGACGTGGAGGGGTTCTCCTACAAGGAGATCGCCGAGATCCTCGACATCCCCATCGGCACGGTGATGAGCCGGCTGCATCGGGGAAGAAGGGCACTCCAGAAGGCGTTGTTCGACTTCGGTATGGAACGAGGCCTGGTGGGGGACCGAGAGCGATGAGCGCCTGGGACGGCACCTGCAACTGCCGGGATGCGGTGCACCGCCTCTACCACTACCTCGACGGGGAGCTGGACGACGCCCGCCGGGCCGTGGTGCGCAACCACCTCGAGGAGTGCCTCCCGTGCCTGGAGGCGTTCGGATTCGAGGCCGAGCTGCGCCAGGTCATCGCCCGCAAGTGCCGGGACTCGGCGCCGGAAGCGCTTCGCACCCGCATCGCCCAGGCCATCCAGTACGAGAGCAGCACCGTAGAACGCAGGAGCTGGGGAATCCAGGACCTGTAGGGAGCGTTGACCGGGCCATGAGCGAGCGATCGGTGGTGGGCACGCCTTTCGGCGGGAGCGAGCGACCGTCCCGGTCGTTCGGAAAGGGCCGGGTCTGTCGTGAGCCTGGTTGCGGCACCCGCTTGTCCATGTACAACAGCGGCAAGCACTGCTCGGAGCACGAGCCCATGACGGTGCCCCGCACCCGCGGCAAGAAGATCGCCTAGCCCGGCCCCACGCCTTGGGCGCCGGCGCCCGTCCTCCGGCTTCGCCTCCCGCCGTGGCGCGTCCTAGCATCGGGGCATGGACCTCCTCGTGGCGGCCAAGGTCTGGCACTACTGGATCGGCATCGCCATCCTCGGGCCGGCGGTGCTGGCCGTGCTGGCCACGCTGGTGGGGTACCTGGTCAAGGTCACCAGCCACAAGTACCCGAAGCAGCAGTAGGCGTGGGCGAGGCGATCTCCTGGGAGTTGGCCGAGAAGGTCGCGGCGCGGGTGGCCGGGCGAGAGCCGCTGGCCGAGTCGTACCACTACGCCTCCCTGCAGCCGGACTTCGACGAGCTGACGGCTCAGGCCGAGGAGCTGGTGGCCACGGCCACGGGCCTGCGGTCCCTGGCCGGACCGGCCAGGGCCAGGGTCACCGACCGCGCCGGTTGGGTGCGGGCCAACATCGCCTCGTTCCGACGGCTGCTGCGGCCCATCACCGAGAAGCTGGCCCCCCGGGTGGCGGCCAGCCCGCTGGCACCCGTGAGCCGGGCCGTCACCGGGGCCCAGCTGGGGACGATGCTCGGCTGGATGTCCACTCGTGTCCTGGGCCAGTACGACCTGCTCCTCGTCGAGGACGAGCGTCCCGAGGACCAGGACCTGGTGTACTACGTCGGGCCCAACATCATCAGCCTCGAGAAGCGGTTCGCCTTCCCACCCCGCGAGTTCCGCCTGTGGCTGGCCCTGCACGAGGTCACCCACCGAGCCCAGTTCACCGGCATCCCCTGGCTTCGGCCCCACTTCCTCTCCCTGGTGGACCGCAGCCTGTCCAGCCTCGACCCCGACCCGCGCCGCTTCCTCGAGGCCCTGCGGCGAGCCGTGGACGAGGTGCGGGCCGGTCGCAACCCGTTGGCCGACGGCGGCCTGGTCACGCTGCTGGCCGGACCGGAGCAGCAGGCGGTGCTCCAGCAGGTCAGCGGTCTGATGAGCCTCCTCGAGGGCCACGGCGACGTCACCATGGACCGTGCCGGCGCCGGCCACGTGCCCAGCGCTGAGCGCTTCAGCCGGGTGCTGCGGGAGCGTCGGGGGCGCGTGCGAGGCCCCGCTCGGCTGTTGCAGCAGCTGATCGGGCTGGAGGCCAAGCTCAAGCAGTACGAGGAGGGGGAGCGGTTCATCGAGGCGGTGGAGGCGGCCGGCGGCCCGGAGCTCCTCGACCGGGTCTGGCGGGGGCCCGAGTGGCTTCCGAGCCTGGCCGAGATCCGGGAACCGTCGCTGTGGATCGGACGGGCCGGGGCCGCAGTTGGCACCACTCCCTAGCGGCCGCAGGGCCCAGGAGCCCCCCGGCCCTCCGGCCGCTCCCTTGCTCGCTCGTTGCCGGTTCCCGGGCCCGGGCTCGCCGCTCACCTGTGGCGTCTCCGGCGGTGCCGACTCCCTGGCGCTGCTGTACCTCGCCACCCAGGCAGGCTGCGAGGTGACCGCCGTGCACGTGGACCACTGTCTGCGTCCGGGGTCGGCCTCGGAGGCCGAAGTGGTGGCCGCCGCGGCGCGCCGTTTCGGGGCCGCCTTCCGCGCCGAGCGGGCGCAGGTCGGGGCCGGCCCCAACCTGGAGGCCCGGGCCAGGGA
>JALYHF010000137.1 GCA_030776745.1 Actinomycetota bacterium
TCCGACGCCACCGCTTCCCGCCGGGTCACCTTGCGGGTGGTGGTGTTCGTGCTCGTCCTGCTGCTCGTGCTCGGCGGCGCCGTGGCGGCGGTGGGGTTCTACGCCCGGGCGTCGTACTACGTCGGCGTGGACGACGGAGAGGTCGTGGTGTTCAAGGGTCGCCCGGGTGGCCTGTTGTGGTTCAAGCCCACCGTCGAGGAGCGGACCAGCGTGTTCGTGGGCGACGTGCGCCCCAGCCGGGTGGACGACCTGCGCAACGGCAAGGTGGAACCGTCTCGGGCCGCCGCCCGGCGCTACGTGGACAACCTCCGACGAGAAGCGGCGGCGGCGGCGCCCCCACCCGCGCCACCTGCTCCGCCGGCGCCGTGAGGCTGTTCGGCCGACGCCCCGCCGACGGGCCTCCCCGCCGGCGCACCGAGCTGGGCCTGATCATCCTGGCCGTGCTGCTCACCGGCGCCCTGTACGCGCTGGCCAGCCTCGGCAAGTCGGCCTCGCTCCCGGCCGACATCGGTCCCTTCCTGGGCATCATCTTCGGCCTCCTGGCCGTCGCCCACGTGGCCGTGCGCTTCTTGGCTCCCGCCGCCGACGGGATGCTGCTCCCCCTGGCCGCCCTGCTCAACGGCCTGGGCTACGTCTTCATCGCCCGGCTCGACCCCGACCTGGCCGGCCTCCAGTCGGTGTGGACCGCCATCGGGATCGCCGTGTTCGTGGGCACCCTGGCCGTGGTGCGCCGGGCCCGCGACCTCGAGCGCTATCGCTACTCCTTCGCCCTCCTCGGCGTGGCGCTGTTGATGATGCCGCTGCTCCCCGTGGTGGGGCGCAACATCAACGGCTCCCGCCTGTGGATCCGGTTCGGCACCGTCACGTTCCAACCCGGCGAGGTGGCCAAGATCGTGCTGGCCGTGTTCTTCGCCGCCTACCTGGTGGAGAAGCGCGAGCTGCTCTCGGAGTTCCGCATAAGCCGCGGGCGCCTGCCCAACCCCCGTGCCGTCGGCCCCCTCGCCCTGGCCTGGGGAGCCTCCCTGCTGATCATGATCGCCGAGCGGGACCTCGGCTCCTCCCTGCTGTTCTTCGCGCTGTTCGTCTCCATGCTCTGGGTGGCCACCGCCCAGAGCGCCTACCTGGGGGTGGGCCTCGGCCTGTTCAGCCTCGGCGCCTTCTTCGCCTACTCGGCCTTCAGCCACGTGAAGACCCGCATCGGGGTGTGGATCGACCCCTGGACGCAGGAGGCGGAGCAGGGCTACCAACTGGCCCAGGCCGCCTACGCTTTCGGGTCCGGCGGCTTCGCCGGCAGCGGCGTCGGCCTCGGCCGGCCCGGCAACATCCCCGCCGCCACCACCGACTTCATCTTCGCCGCCATCGGTGAGGAGCTGGGCCTGCTGGGGACGGCGGCCATCCTCGTCGCCTTCATCCTCATGGTGGGGGCCGGCCTGCGCATCGCCCTGCGGACCGAGCAGCCGTTCGACAAGCTGCTCGCGGCTGGGCTCACCACCATCCTCGGGGTGCAGACGTTCATCATCATCGGAGGCGTCACCCGCCTCGTCCCCCTGACCGGCATCACCCTCCCCTTCATCTCCTACGGAGGATCGTCGCTGCTGGCCAACTACGTGTTGCTGGCGCTGCTCCTGCGCATCTCCGACGACACGGTGCAGCGGGCCCGGCGCACCGCCACCGAGTCGGCCGTCCTGTCCGACGAGACCGTGCTCAGGACCGCCTGATGGGCAGGCGGCGCTGATGGACCGCCAGGTGCGCCGACTGGGCCTGGCGCTGCTGGTGCTGTTCTGCGCCCTGTTCCTCCAGCTCAACTACCTCCACGTGGTGCGGGCCGACAAGCTGGCCAACGCGCCCGGCAACAACCGCAACGCCGTTCGCGACTTCAGCCGCGAGCGGGGAACGATCGAGACGCTCGACGGCACCGTGCTGGCCGAGTCGGTCCCGACCGACGACGTGTTCAAGCGGCTGCGCCGGTACCCCGAGGGGGAGCTGTTCGCCCACGTCGCCGGGTACTTCTCGTTCACCTTCGGGACCGACGGGGTGGAGCGCACCTACAACGACGACCTGGCCGGTCGAAGCGTTCCCCTGCGGCGCCTGCGGGACGTGCTGTCCGAGGACGTGCGCACGGGCAACGTCATCTTGACCCTCTCCAAGAGCCTCCAGCAGGTGGCCCGGGACCAGCTCGGTCGACGCAAGGGCGCCGTGGTGGCCATCAACCCCACCGACGGCGCCGTGCTGGCCATGTGGAGCTACCCCTCCTTCGACCCGAACCCCCTGGCCGCCCACAACCAGCGCCCGGTGCAGGAGGCCTGGCAGTCGCTGCAGGCGGCCCCGGACAAGCCCCTGCTGGCCCGCTCCTTCCGGGAGCGCTACCCGCCCGGCTCCACCTTCAAGGTGGTCACGGCGGCGGCGGCCCTGGATCGGGCCCCCGAGCTCCGGTCCAAGGACTACCCCCGCCTGCGCGACCTCGACCTGCCCCAGACCGACCGGAACCTGCCCAACTTCGGGGGCAGCAGCTGTGGGGGCGACCTGCCGGCGCTGCTCAAGGTGTCGTGCAACACGGGGTTCGCCCAGATGGGCCTCGACCTCGGGGCCGACAAGCTGGCCGGCGAGGCCCGGGACTTCGGCTTCGCCGCCCAGCCGCCGCTCGACCTGCCGGCCGTGGCCCGCTCCGTCTTCGCCGAGGCGTCGTCGTTCGCTCGCGACAAGCCGGCGCTGGCCAAGTCGGCCATCGGCCAGCAGGACGTCTCGGCCACGCCGCTGCAGATGGCCCTGGTGGCGGCGGGCGTAGCCAACGGCGGCGTCGTCATGAAGCCGCACGTGATGAAGGAGGTCCGCGACAGCGAAGGAGAGGTCGTCCGCTCCTGGCGGCCCGAGCCGTGGACGCGAGCCATGAGCCCCGACAGCGCCGCCGCCCTCGGGGAGATGATGGTGGGCGTGGTCAACGGGGGCACGGCCACCCGCGCTGCGGTGCCGGGCGCGCAAGTGGCGGCCAAGACCGGTACGGCCCAGACCACTGGCGACAACTCCCACGCCTGGATCATCGCCTTCGCCCCGGCCGAGGCTCCACGGGTGGCCGTGGCCGTCATCGTGGAGAGCCAGCCGGGGCTGGGCGACACCGTCACCGGTGGCCGGGTGGCCGCCCCGATCGCCCAGGCCGTCCTGAGGGCGGCCCTGGCCAGCCCGTAGGCTGGGAGGCGCATGGCACGACAACCGGCCCAGGTCTACAGCGGCCGTTACGAGGTCCTGCGCCAGGTCGCCCGCGGTGGCATGGCCGAGGTCTACCTGGCTCGGGACCAGCTCCTGGACCGCCGGGTCGCCCTCAAGATCCTCTTCCCCGAGCTCTCGGTGGACCGCTCGTTCGTAGAGCGCTTCCGCCGGGAGGCCCAGGCCGCCGCCAACCTGACCCACCCGAACGTCGTGTCGGTGTACGACTGGGGCGAGGAGGACGGCGTCTACTTCATCGTCATGGAGTACGTGGACGGCCGTCCGCTGTCGAGCATCATCCGCAGCGAGGGCCACCTGCTCCCCGACCGGGCCGCGGCCATCGGAGCAGAGGTGGCCGCCGCCCTGGCCTTCGCCCACCGCAGCGGCGTGGTGCACCGTGACGTCAAGCCGGGCAACGTGCTCATCGACGTCAACGGCAACGTCAAGGTCGCCGACTTCGGCATCGCCCGGGCGGCCAACGCCAAGGAGAACCTGACCCAGACCGGCGCCGTGATGGGGACGGCCACCTACTTCTCTCCCGAGCAGGCCCAGGGTTTCGGGGTGGATCCTCGCAGCGACGTGTACTCCCTCGGGATCGTTCTCTACGAGATGGTCACGGGCCGCCCGCCCTTCTCGGGTGACAGCCCGGTGGCCATCGCCTACAAGCACGTGCGCGAGCAGCCCGTGCCGCCCAGCCAGCTCAACCCCTCCGTCCCGGCCGACTTCGAGGCCATCGTGCTCCAGGCCATGGCCAAGGACCCCAACGACCGCTACGCCAGCGCCGAGGAGCTCCGGGCCGACCTGGTCCGCTTCTCGCAGGGCGGCACCGTGGTGGCGTCTCCCACCATCGCCGTGGCGCCGGTGGCCCCGGCCACCGAGGCCATGTCGGCGGGGGCCACCGCCGTCATCCAGTCGGGCGACGGCACCCGGGCCATGCCTGCCGGCGTGGTGGCCCCTGCCCCCCCGGCCCAGCGCCGGCGGACCAGTGCCTACGTGATCCTCATGTTCGTCCTGCTGGCCGCCCTGCTGGGCCTCGGATTCCTGCTGGGCCAGACCCTGGGGCTGTTCGGCGGTGGCTCCGGGGGCGGGAAGGTGACGATGCCCCTCGTCATCGGCCAGCCCGCCGACCAGGCCGAGGAGGCCCTCACCGATCTGGGCCTGGAGGTGCAGCGCGAGCTGCAGGAGAACGAGGCCGAGCCCGACCGCGTGTTCGACCAACGTCCGCCGGCCGACACCGAGGTGGACAAGGGGTCCACCGTCACGATCCTGGTCAGCCAGGGCCTGACCGAGGTCGAGGTGCCCTCGGTGGTGGGCCAAGACGTCGAGACGGCCAGTCGCATCCTCGAACGGGCCGGGTTCACCGTCCAGACGTCGTCTCGGGAGGACAACCGACCTGCCGGGCGGGTGCTCGACCAGGACCCGGGGGGCGGCCAGGACGCGCCCAAGGGCTCGTCGGTGAGGCTGGTGGTCTCCTCCGGCAGGTCGACGGTGACCGTTCCCCCGGTGGTGGGCCAGGACGTCGCCACCGCCAGCGACCTGCTCCGAAACGAGGGGCTGGAGCCCAGGCGGAACCCGGTCCAGAGCGCCGACCGAGACCCGGGCACCGTCGTGGCCGCCAACCCCCGGCCGGGGACCGAGGTGCCCAAGGGGTCCACGGTGACCCTCGACGTGGCCACGAGCCCGCCCCAGACCACCTCGACCTCCACGCCGCCCACCACCGGGGCCGAGGAGGAAGAGGAGGAGACCCCGGCGGGCGGCGGGCAGGGACAGCCAGGCGGGAACCAGCCCGGCCGGTAGATTTCCCCGCCCCCGGCCATCGTGGCCGAGAACGTCAGGCGGCCGAGCGGGAACCGGCGCCGTCGAGGAACTTCTGCAGCAGGGTCTTGCCCACGGTGGTGAGGATCGACTCGGGGTGGAACTGCACGCCCTCGATGGGCAGCTCGCGATGGCGCAGCCCCATCACCACGCCGTCGTCGGCCTCGGCGGTGACCTCGAGCACGGCGGGAAGCGACGCCCGCTCCACCACCAAGGAGTGGTAGCGGGTGGCCTCGAAGGGGCTCGGGAGCCCGGCCAGCAGGCCGGCCCCGCCATGGCGGATCAGCGAGGTCTTCCCGTGCATGACCCGGGGCGCCCGCACCACCCGGCCCCCGAACACCTCGCCGATGCACTGGTGCCCGAGGCACACGCCGAGGACGGGGACCTCGCCGCCGAGCTCCTCGATGACGGCGTTGCTGATCCCGGCGTCGCCCGGGGCCCCCGGACCCGGGCTGATCAGCACGGCGTCGGGCTCGAGGGCCCAGGCGTCGTCCACCGAGAGGGCGTCGTGCCGGTAGACCAGCGGCTCGGCGCCGAGCTCGCCCAGGTACTGCACGAGGTTGTAGACGAACGAGTCGTAGTTGTCGATGACCAGGACACGGGCGCCCACGGCCTCCGACGCTAGTCTCGCCCCATGCCCCCGAGCGGGCGGTCCCGCCCGAAGACCAAGGTGCCCCCCGGCAAGCGGGCGGCAAAGGGGAAGGACGCGGGCAAGGGCGCCGGATCAGGCGCAGCGGGCGGTCGGGTGACGCCCAAGGGCTCGGGGCGCTACACGCCGCCGATACCCAAGGAGCACAAGGTCAGCCCGCCCTGGGTGCCCGTGCTGATGTTCACGCTGCTGCTCCTCGGGCTGGTGGTGATCGTGTGCAACTACTTGGGCGTTCTGCCCGGCGAGGCCAACAACGGCTACCTCTTCGCCGGGCTGGGCCTCATCACCGGCGGGTTCATCACCGCCACCCGGTACCGGTGACGGCCAAGTAGTTACAGCCGTGACATTCTCCCCAGACCTGTCCCCAGGCTGGGGACAACGCCGGGTCACTCCACGGGCGACACCAGCTGCATGTCCTCCAGGCAGTGGCGGGGCGCTTCGGGCTCCTCGTCGGGCGCCGCCGTCATCTTCAGCTCCACCCCGCAGAGCGTGCAGCGGTAGCGCAGGTTGACGCGGCGCATCTCTCCCGGCGGCGGCGGTGGCGGCAGGGGACGGGCCAGGCCCCGCAGGACCCACAATCCGAGCCGGAAGACCACCAGGAACATCACCACGCTCACCACCAACCGGACCACGATCAGCCAGGGTACCGACGCCCCTCTTCGAACGGGCCGCGCACGGCGGGGGGAGCGGCTAGAGCCGCTCGATGACGGTGGCGTTGGCCAGCCCGCCACCCTCGCACATCACCTGGAGCCCGTAGCGCCCGCCGACGCGCTCGAGCTCGCACACCAGGGTGGCCATCAGCCGGGCCCCCGAGCATCCGAGAGGGTGGCCCAGCGCGATGGCGCCACCGTTCACGTTCACGCGGTCCATGTCGGGGTGCACCTCCTTCTCCCAGGCGAGCACCACGGAGGCAAAGGCCTCGTTGACCTCGACGGCGTCCATGTCCTCGATGGACAGCCTGGCCCGCCCCAACGCCCTCTTGGTGGCCGGGATCGGTGCGGTGAGCATGGTGACGGGGTCGACGCCGGCCAGGGCGAAGCTGCAGAAGCGGGCCCTCGGGACGAGTCCCAGCTCGGCGGCCTTGTCCTGGCTGGTGATGAGCACGGCCGCGGCGCCGTCGCTGATCTGGGAGGAGTTGCCGGCGGTCACCTTCCCGCCCGGCTTGAAGGCCGGCTTCAAGGTGGACAGGGTCTCGGCGTTGGTGCCGGCCCGGATGCCCTCGTCCCGGTCGAACACCTGCCCCGTGTCGCGGCCGGCGTCGTCGCGGACAGGGACGGGCACGATCTCGTTCCCGAACCGGCCGTCGTCGCGGGATCGGGCCGCCCGCTGCTGCGAGCGAACCGCGTAGGCGTCGAGGTCCTCCCGGGACAACGCCCACCTGTCGGCCACCAGCTCGGCGGCGATCCCCTGGGGGACGAGGCCACCCACCGGGGCGTAGCGCTCGGCCATCCTGGCCCCGAAGGGCAGGCCGCCCACCTGCATGGAGGCGCCCATGGGCACCCGGCTCATCACTTCCACCCCCGCCGCGATCACCACGTCGTAGGCTCCCGCCACCACGCCTTGGGCGGCGAAGTGGGCGGCCTGCTGGGAGCTGCCGCACTGACGGTCCACGGTGGTTCCGGGCACCGACTCGGGGAAGCCGGCGGCCAGCACGGCGTTGCGCCCGACGTTCAGGCCCTGCTCGCCCACCTGCATGACGCAGCCCATGATCACGTCGTCGACCAGGGCCGGGTCGAGGTCGTTGCGCCGCACCAGCGCCTCGAGCACGGCGGCGGCCAGGTCGACGGGGTGCCACCCCCGCAGGGACCCGTTGCGCTTGCCCCCGGCCGTGCGGACGGCGTCGACGATCACTGCGCTCACCATGGTGGAGCAGCGGAGGCTAGCGCCGCTCAGGGCAAGAGATCCGCGCCAGTCGCCGGCCTGGCCCGCCTACCGACCAGTAGGTAGGCTGGGCCCATGGACGACGCCACGCTGCTCCGGGAGCTCGAGCCCACGGTGGAGCGGCTCCTCGAGCACCATCTGCAGACCGCCAAGGAGTGGTTCCCGCACGAGCTGGTGCCGTGGAGCCGAGGCCGCGACTTCGACCCGGGGGAGGTGTGGGAGCCCGAGGAGTACCCGGCCAGCGACGCCGTGCGCAGCGCCTTGTACGTGAACCTGCTCACCGAGGACAACCTGCCCTACTACTTCAACACCATCGACGGGGTGCTCAAGACCAGCGCCTGGGCCGAGTGGGCTCGGCGCTGGACGGCGGAAGAGGGCCGCCACGCCATCGTCATTCGGGACTACCTCACGGTGACCCGGGCCATCGACCCCGTCGCCTTGGAGCGGGGCCGCATGCACCAGGTTTCGAGCGGCATCGTGCCCGAGCCCGACATGGTGCCCGACATCCTCGTGTACGTCACCCTCCAGGAGCTGGCCACGCGAATCTCGCACCGCAACACGGGCAAGCTGCTCACCGACCGGGCCGGCTACGACGTGATGGCCCGGGTGGCGGCCGACGAGAACCTGCACTACCTGTTCTACCGTGACGCCACCTCGGCGGCGCTGGAGGTCGACCCGTCCTCCATGGTGCTGGCCATCGACCGCCAGGTCCGGAACTTCGCCATGCCCGGTACCGGCATCGTCGACTTCGCCAGCCACGCCGCCGCCATCGCCAAGACGGGCATCTACGACTTCGCCGCCCACCACGACCAGATCCTCCTCCCGGTGGTGATGCGCCACTGGCGGCTCGAGTCGCTGGAGGGCCTCTCGCCGGAGGCCGAGGAGGCCCGCGCCCGCACCGTCAAGCACATCGGCCGGGTGGGCATCGCGGCGCGTCGGCTCAACGAGCGCCGGAGCGAGCGCGACGAGCCCAGCCTCGTGTGAGGGCGCGGCTCACCTGCTACTACGACTACACCTGCCCCTACTCGAACCGGGTCTTCCACTGGCTCGACCAGGTGGGCGCCGAGGCTTCCGGGCCCGAGGTGACCTGGGCGCCGTTCTCCCTGGCCGAGGTGAAACGCGAAGCGGGCTCGGCCTCGCCGCTCGAGGACCCCGAGCTGGGTACCACCTCGGTGCTGGCCCTGGCGCTGGGTTGCGCCGCCCGCCAGGCCGACTTCGACCGCTACCACCGGTCCACCTTCGCCGCCATGCACGACGCCGACCAGCGGCCGGGCCCCGATGAGCTGCTGCAGCTGGCCAGCGAGGCCGGAGTCGAGGTCGACGCCTTCATGGCCCAGCGGGACACGTGGCGGCGGGCCGTGGAGACGGACCACCGCGCCGGCGTGGGGCGCTGGCAGGTCTTCGGCACGCCCACCCTGGTGATCGACGAGGAGGAAGCCGTCTTCCTCAAGCTCGGCTCCGTGCCCCGCCCAGAGGAATCGTTCGAGTTGTGGCGGAGCCTTCACACCCTCTCGGTGTCCCACCCCGAGCTGGTGGAGATGAAGCGCCCGAGCTGACGGCGTCTCCCGTTCCCACCCCACCCCGGGTGGGGTAGTATCGGCGCCATGCAACCCGAACTTCGCACCTCGGTGGTCAACCGCCTGAAGACGGCGCGGGGCCACCTCGACGGTGTCGTGCGCATGGTGGAGGACGGCGCCTACTGCCCCGACGTCATGAAGCAGCTGTCGGCCGTGCAGGGGTCTCTCGAGCGGGCCAGTCGGCTGGTCCTGCGCAACCACCTCGAGACCTGCGTGGCCGCCGCCATGCAGGCCGGCCGCACCGGCGAGATCGTCGACGAGCTCATGGAGGCCCTGCGCTACGACCGGGTGTCCACCGGCCCGCGCCCCGAGCTCGAGCCCTCCGCCACCGAGGCGCGGCGATGAGCGCGCCCCTGGGGGTCACCGAGAACCAGGCATCGGCCGGCGAAGCCACCGAGGTGGAGCTGGCCGTGTCGGGGATGACCTGTGGGTCCTGCGCGGCCCGGGTGGAGAAGGTGCTGGCCCGCCAGGACGGCGTGGAGCGGGCGGCCGTGAACCTGGCCACCGAGCGGGTCGCCGTGAGCTTCGACCCGGGGCGGGTGTCGCTCGACGAGCTCGTCGCCGCGGTGGGCAAGGCCGGCTACGGGCTGGCCCCCACCGAGCCGGCCGAGGCGACGACGGGCACGGACGCCGAGGCCGAGCTGCAGGCGCTGTGGCTGCGGCGGGTGCTGGTGGCGTGGCCTCTCGGGGTGGCCGTGCTGGTCCTCTCGATGGCCTTCATGCACGAGACGTGGGCCCGGTGGCTGGCGCTGGCCCTCACCGTGCCCGTGCAGTTCTGGGCCGGCTACCCCTTCCTCCACCAGGCCCTCGTCCGGGCCCGCAGCCTCCAGGCCAACATGGACACTCTCATCGCCATGGGCACCATGGCGGCCTTCGCCTTCTCGGCCTACCAGATCGCCTTCGGCGCACCCCATTCCGACCACTACCTCGACACCTCGGCGCTGATCATCGCCTTCCTGCTCCTCGGGCGCTACTTCGAGGCTCGCGCGAAGGGGCGGGCGTCGAGCGCCATCAAGAAGCTGCTCGAGCTGGGGGCCAAGGAGGCCCGGCTCGTGGTCGACGGCCAGGAGCGCATGGTGCCCGTCGAGCGCGTGCGGGTGGGCGACCTGCTGCGGGTCCGGCCGGGCGAGAAGATCCCCGTGGACGGCGAGGTGGTGGAGGGGGCCTCGGCCGTCGACGAGTCGATGCTCACGGGGGAGTCAGTCCCGGTGGACAAGCGCCCCGGTGACCGGGTGGCGGGGGCCACGGTGAACGCCAGCGGCGTGCTCACCCTTCGGGCCACCGCCGTCGGGGCGGAGACGGCGCTGGCCCAGATCGTCCGCCTCGTGGAGGAGGCCCAGGGCACCAAGGCGCCCGTCCAGCGCCTGGCCGACCGCATCGCCGGCGTGTTCGTGCCCGCCGTGCTGGCCCTGGCGCTGCTCACCCTCCTGGGGTGGTGGCTGGTGGGCGGAGACGCCCGCCAGGGGTTGGTGGCGGCCGTGGCCGTGCTCATCATCGCCTGCCCCTGCGCCCTCGGGCTGGCCACCCCCACGGCCATCATGGTGGGCACGGGCCGCGGGGCGGCCATGGGAGTGCTCATCAAGGGCGGCGAGGTGCTCGAGCGCTCCAAGCGCGTCGACACGGTGGTGTTCGACAAGACCGGCACCCTGACCAAGGGCCAGATGTCGCTCACCGACGTCGTGCCCGCCGATGGTGCCCCGGTCGAGGAACTGCTCCGCCGGGCCGCCGCCGTGGAGGATGCCTCCGAGCATCCCGTGGGCCGGGCCGTGGTCGACGGCGCCCGCCGCCGGGGCCTCACCGTGCCCGGCGCCAGCGAGTTCACGGCCGTGGCCGGCCACGGGGTGCGGGCCCGGGTGGAAGGGGTCGTGGTCCACGTGGGCCGGGCCAAGCTGGTGGCCGAGGCCGGCCTCGATCTGCCGGCCGAGCTGAGCCAGGCGGCCGACCGGTTGGAGGGCGAGGGCCGGACCGCCATCTTCGCCGGCTGGGACGGCCAGGTCCGAGGCGTGCTGGCCGTCGCCGACACCCTCAAGGAGGAGGCGCCGGACGTCGTGGCCGAGCTCCGCTCCCTGGGCATCCAGGTCGCCATGATCACCGGGGACAACCGGCGTACGGCCGCCGCCATCGCCTCGGAGGTTGGCATCGACACGGTGCTGGCCGAGGTGCTGCCCGCCGACAAGGTCGAAGAGGTGCGCCGGCTCCAAGCCCAGGGCCGGGTGGTGGCCATGGTGGGCGACGGCGTCAACGACGCTCCCGCCCTCGTGCAGGCCGACCTCGGCATCGCCATCGGCTCGGGCACCGACGTGGCCATCGAGTCCTCCGACATCACCCTGCTGTCGGGCGACCTGCACGGCGTGGCCACCGCCATTCGCCTCGCCCGGCGGACGTTCCGGACCATCCTGCAGAACCTGGGCTGGGCCTTCGGCTACAACGTGGCCGCCCTCCCGCTGGCCGTGGCCGGCGCCCTCAACCCCATCATCGCCGGCGCCGCCATGGCCTTCTCGAGCGTGTCGGTGGTCTCCAACAGCCTCAGGCTGCACCGCTTCGGGAGGTCGTGAGCGGGTGGCCCAGCAGTCGCCGCCGCTCCGGCGCCTCCCCGGGTGGGCCACGCCGTTGCGGGACGGCTTCCCCGGGACCCGGCAGGCCGCCCTCGATCGCGCCCGCCTGCTCAACCGGCTGACCGTCGCCTGGAACGTGACCGAGGGCGCCGTGGCCCTGGTTGCCGGCGTGGCCGCCGGCTCGGTGAGCCTGGTCGGCTTCGGCCTCGACTCCGTCATCGAGGTATCGGCCTCGGTGGTGCTGGCCTGGCGCTTGCACCAGGAGCGGGGCGGGGGATGCATGGCCGACAGCGACCGGCGGGCCACGCAGGCCATCGCCGTGGGCTTCGCCGTGCTGGCCGTCTACGTGTGGGTCGACGCCGGGACCGACCTGTGGCACCAGGCCCGGCCCGAGGCCTCGGGCGTGGGGATGGCCCTGGCCGCCCTCTCGCTCGCCGTCATGCCCTGGCTGGCCCGGGCCAAGCGCCGTCTCGGCCCTGCCCTCGGGTCGCGAGCGGCCACGTCCGAGGCCGACCAGACCCGTCTGTGCGCCATGTTGTCCGCCGTGGTGCTCGTGGGCCTCGGCCTCAACGCCGCCCTCGGCTGGTGGTGGGCCGACCCCGTGGCCGCCCTGGCCGTGGGCGTCATCGCCGCCGGAGAGGCCGTGCGGACGTGGCGGGCGGAGTCCCTCGAGGACACCTGCTGCTCCTGAGGGGCGGCGGCACGACGGGGTGGTCCTCGGATGGCACGATGGAGCCATGACCGACAGCGGCAGACCGATGAGCGAGCCGGGGGCGAGCCAACCATGAGCGCGGCGCGCTGGTCCTGTCCACCATCGGGACTGGTGGAGCGATGAGCGGCGACTCGCTGGCCCGCATCGCCGCCGAGCTGCGGACACTGCGCAGCTGCTTCGGCGGCTACCGCGGCGAGACGCCGAACTCCCCGGGCGGGTGGAGCGCCGCCATCTACGCCTACGACACGGCCCTGGTCCGCGCCGCCCGGCTGCTGGACGTCACCGGCGCCCCTGACCCCGACTTCGTGATCGGCCGGCGCCGCCTCACCGACTTCGAACGGGCCCAGATCGAGGACGGGCTGGCCGAGCTCGGCGTCGAGGTGCGGCCCGCCCGCTCCCTGCAGGCACCCGGCCAGCGCCTGCTGGGCCTGCCGGCGGCGCGCCAGGGCCCGGGG
>JALYHF010000138.1 GCA_030776745.1 Actinomycetota bacterium
ACGGGACAGCCGGCACAGATGCCCTTGGCCGCCTCGGCCTGCACCAGCGCCTCCCCGGTCTCGCCGTTGGGGAAGAAGAAGGCCGTCTCGCTGTCCCTGCAGGCGGCCAGGCGACGCCAGCCGTGGCGGGCGTCGTGTTCGTTCTGCGACTGGTCGGTGGCGACGCTCATCTCGGTTCCCATTGCTCGCCCGTCCCCCTGGACGCTGCCGAGCCGTCGTAAAAACACCTGTAGTCGGAGCTTGTTCCCCGATTCACAAGGCTTCCAAACCTCCCGGCTGCGAAGCTGCATCATGGAGCGATGACGGTTGCCCGCTTCGATCCTCTCGGCGCCGGCCGCGCCGCCGTCGCGCCGTGATCCAGCCTCGGCTCGCCGGCCGCCTGCTGGTGGCCACGCCGATCCTGCGCGACTCCGTGTTCGACCGTACCGTCTTCCTCGTCCTCGACCACGACGACAAGGGCGCCGCAGGGGTGGTGCTCAATCGGCCCACCGACACCGAAGTGGGCCGTCCCCTCCCACAGTGGGGTGAGCTGGTCGCCCATCCGCCGGTGGTCTTCGTGGGGGGCCCCGTCGCCCAGGGCGGGGTGATCGGCCTCGCTCGGGTAGGGCTGGACGAGCCGGCGCAGGGGTGGAGGCGGGTGCTCGACCACGTGGGCACCCTCGACCTCGCCACCCAGCTCGAGGGGGTGGGAGAGGGCATCGAGGAGATCCGCCTCTTCTCCAGCTACGCCGGGTGGCAGGGAGGCCAGTTGGAGGCCGAGATCGGCGCTGGTGCCTGGTTCGTGGTGGACGCCGACCCCGGCGACGCGCTGTCGCCTGCGCCGGAGAGCCTCTGGCGGGCCGTGCTGCGCCGCCAGCGCGGCAGGCTCGCCCTGTTCGCCGACTTCCCGCCTGATCCGTCGGAGAATTGACCCTCGCCCGAGGGTCGGTGGCCGTCCCGAAACAGCCGTTGTTGGGTCAAAATGGGTGTTGTGGCGACGACGGAGCCCCGAGGAGCGGAGCTGGCCGAGACCTTCGCCGAGATCGCCCGGGACCTGCTGTCGGCCGACTCCGTGGAGGGAACGCTCCAGCGGATCGTCGACCGGGCCGTGGAGACCATCGAGGGCTGCGACCACGCCGGCGTGTCGCTGGTTCAGCCCAAGGGGATCAGCACGCCCGCCGCCAGCGACGAGGTGCCGCCGGGCGTCGATGCCATCCAGTACGAGACCGACGAAGGTCCCTGCATCGACGCCATCAAGGAGCACGAGGTCTTCCGCGCCCCCGATCTGTTGGAGGAAGAGGAGCGCTGGCCCAAGTTCGCGTCCCGGGTCACCGCTGAGACGGGCGTGCGGAGCATGCTGTCGTTCCGTCTCTTCGACGAGGCGCACACGCTCGGAGCGCTCAACCTCTACTCGAAGGAGGTGGGCGCCTTCGACGACGCCGCCCAGGCCATCGGAGCGGTCTTCGCCGCCCATGCCGCGGTGGCCCTGTCGAGCGCGCAGCGCGAAGAGCACCTCGAGAAGGCACTCGAGTCTCGGGACGTGATCGGCCAGGCCAAGGGGATCCTCATGGCCAGACAGGACGTGACCTCCGACGAAGCGTTCGACATGCTGCGGAGGGCTTCACAGCGCCTCAACGTGAAGCTGCGGGAAGTCGCCACCCAGCTGGTGGAGAGGGAGTCGGCGGACGACGCCGGCCCTGGTCCCGCATACGGCCCGGGCACCTCTCCCTGAGCCCGGTTCAGCTCTCCGACGAGTCCTCCTCCGTCGTCACCGTGGGCCCCGGGGTGCCGTCGCCCCGCATGACGTCCAAGCGGATGGGCTGGCGCTGGCGGAGGGCGCCGGCCACCCGGTCCGCCTCCTCGGTGTCGTCAAAGCTGATGCCAAGGGTCACTCCTCGCTCGCTGGCCAGCTGGTCTCCGGGGCCTTTGGCCGCCAGGCCACCCCCGAGGACGAGGCCCAAGGTGGCGCCGGCGGCCGCTCCCACCACGGCGGCGATCACCAGGCGGAGGCCCAGGCCCAGGTCCCCGAAGGGGATCGGAAGCAGGGCCAGGGGCAGGGCGATCACGGCACCGACCAGGGTGGCCACTGGCGTGGTCACCGCGATGCCCTTGGTGGACTCCTTGGTGAAGGGCCCGACGTTGCCGGGCCCGGCCACCGTGTTCCCCATCTCCTCGCTCATCTCGCCGCGAAGCGACGCCACCTGGTCGACCCGCTCGCCGATCCTGATGCGCGAGCGGTCGACCCCCGCCTCGGCGGCGGCGTCGGCCGCCTCCTTCGCCGCCTGCTCGTCGCGGAAGACGCCGATCAGGTTCTGCTCACCGGCGGCCATGCGCCTCCTTCCGCCCTCGTCCCGAGCCCTGCGGTACCCAGGTACCGACAGCCACAAACGACGGCGGTGGGGGCCGGCCGGCGCTGGGGTGCGGAGCCGGCGCCGGCGGGCCGCCGGACGAGGGGCTCAGGGCGCTCCGGCCGGCGGGGGGGCGTGGTGGACCACGCGGGTGAGCGTGAGCTCGTCGAGCAGCTCGGGGCCGTAGCCGAAGGCGCTCCCGCTGTGCTTGTGGGGGATGGCTGCGCCGCCCGGTGCTCCCCCCCACACGGCGTTGACCTTCACCGTGCCCACCTGCAGCTCGCGCCCGGCCCGGTGCGCGTGCTCCACCGAGGGCGTCAACACGGTGGCTGCCAGCCCGTACTCGCTGTCGTTGGCCCTGGCCAGGGCCTCGTCGAACGAGGCCACGACCTGCACCGGAGCCACCGGGCCGAAGGTCTCCTCTCTGAACAGCGCCATCTCGCCCGTCACGTCGCTGAGCACCGTCGGGGGGTAGAAGAAGCCGGGGCCGTCGAGCGGGCTTCCCCCGGTGAGCACGGAGGCACCGGCCTCCGCCGCTTGGCCGACGTGGGTGTCGACGATCCGTCGTTGGCGCTCGTCGATCAGCGGACCCATGTCGGTGGCCTGATCGAGTCCGGGGCCCACCACCAGGGCCCGCGCCTGCTCGACCAGGGCATCGAGGAAGGGACCCGCCACCTCCTCGTGGACGTAGATGCGCTCCACCGAGGTGCAGATCTGCCCGCAGTTGGCGAAGGCGCCGGTTGCCGCCTGTCCGGCCGCCCAGCTCGGGTCGACTCCGGCATCGACGATGAGGGGGTCCTTGCCGCCGAGCTCGAGGATGGCCTTCTTCAGCTGCCCCGCGCACTGCTGGGCGATCTGGCGGCCGGTCTCGACGGAGCCCGTGTGGAGGACCACGTCCACCCGCTCGTCGGCCACCAAGGCGGCGCCCACCCGGCCGTCACCCAGGACGAGGTTCACGACGCCGGGAGGCAGCACCTCGGCGAGGGTGCGGGTCAGGGCGACGGCCGAGAGCGGAGTCTTCTCGGAGGGCTTGAACACGACGGTGTTCCCCACGACCAGGCTGGCCGCCAGCTGCCCACAGGCGATGGCCACGGGGTCGTTCCACGGCACCAGCAGGGCGGCCACGCCGCGAGGCACGTGCACCATGAGGTCGCTGGCCAGCCAGCTCCCGCCCAACGAGCGCCCCCGGTGGAGAGGACCGAGCTCGGCGTACTGCTCGATGGCCTCGATCCCGGCCATGACCCCACCGCGGGAATCGCCCAGCGGCTTGCCGTTCTCCAGCGTCTGGCACCGGGCCAGGCTCTCCACCTGGTCCCGCAACAGCCGGGCGGCGGCCTTGAGCATCCCGGCCCGCTCCGCCGCCGGGATCCGGGCCCACCCCGCTCCGGCGCCACGAGCGGCCGACACCGCCTGGGCCGCATCCTCGGAGTGGCCGGCTGGGATGCGGCCGATCTCCTCGGCGGTGGCGGGGTCGAGGACGGCAACGGTGTCGTCGCCGGCCGAGGGCAGCCAGCGCCCGCCGATGAGGTTCCTCTCAGCTTCCGGCGGAGCCACCAGCGCACACTAACGAAGGTGGGGACTGCGTGGTGACGGCGCTGACCGGCCGGGACCGTGACCGGATGAGGCCCGCCCGGACGGCGCGCAGGTCGTGGGCGACACGATGGCGAAGGCGGCGCCGTCGTGCTCTGGCGTGGCCGCACTCATGGCCGTCAGCTTTCGTCGGGCCGGCGGCCGGGGCTGCGATAGAAGAGCCGGTTCTTGTACAGCGGGTCCCGCAGGCCGCAGGGGTAGCCGTGCTTCTTCAGGGTGC
>JALYHF010000139.1 GCA_030776745.1 Actinomycetota bacterium
CGCGGCGCAGAAGTCAGGACACGATGTGCACGACGATGCCGAGGTCATCGGCAATGCGCTGAATGACGGAGCCGACGTTGCGGTCGGTGCCGAACGAGAGCTGTCGTCCGTGGGCGAGCCCGGCGGCCAGGGTCTCAGCGATGAGGAGGCCGCCTGCTCCGTAGCGGGCCGCTATCGCTGCCGCCTCGTCGAGCAGCGGCCGCGGGTCGAGGATTTGGAGGACTTCCGGGTGAGGGTGGCGAACCACGTCGAGGTCCTCAGCGGGGAGCGTGGCCAGCAGCTGGGAGAGCTGCCCGGTACCGGGGGCGTGGACACGCTGCAGCAGCCGCCAGTGCCGCGCGGCCGGCAGGGCGATTTCGTCGTCGGGGAGATCGGCGGGCCAGTTGCCGGCGAGCACGCGGACCGCCAGGTACTCGTCGACGACCAACATCGCTCACCCAGTTGGGTCAGGCGTCGCCGCCGCCGTCGCTGTGGCCGCCGAGCAGCGGGTCAGCGTCGACATCGGCGTCGAGGGCAGCCTGAAACTCCGCGACGAGGTCTCCGCTTGTCATGCGAGAAAAGAGCTCCCGACCGGCCGGCGACAGCCTCGGGTCGCCGGCGCGCCGGCGCCGCCGACGTTCCTCGAGTAGCTCGTCGCCGATGCTCATCGCCACCATTGTGCCTCGTACGGCGGTAAGGCGTGGTCGCCGGAGGAGCGATGCGCGCGCCGAGCGCCTGTTGCGAAGATCCGGGGGAGCAGGGTCGTTCACTATGCTCGGGGGTCCGTCGTCGGGCCGACGAACGTGCGCCTGAGTGACCGTCGGAGCCCGCGCGTCGCCGCCATTTCGCTCCCCGGCTGCTCCCTTTCTGCTCCCCGGCGTGCTAAAAAGTGGCCCGCACCAGGACATTTGGGGGACCTGGAGTGGTACTGGAAAGCCCTGTACACCGGTTCGATTCCGGTCGCCGCCTCCAAGCCTTTCCCTGGTCAGCCGCCTGACCCCTTGTTTCGCTCACCGGTTGCTCACTTTTTGCTCACCGGGGGCGGGGGAGGTGGGCTGCCATGGGGTTCGTGGAGAAGCGCTCCGGCGACAGGCGGTGCCGTGTCCCGCTCGGCCGACAGCCCCAGCGGGCGTCGAGGGAGAGCCACCTGCCGGAGGGGTCTTGGACCTTGGAGCAGATCAGTGCGTGGGTGTGGAGCTGGGGGTCGGCGCTTTGGCTGGTGTGCGGCCTTTGACGGCGAGTCGGAGTTGCTACAGCGACGGCCGTTGCCTCGTTCGTGTCGGTTCTGATCCATCACAGCGCCCGGGGCGGTTATCTGCGCTTCTCAGTGGGCATCGACGGCGCGCTTGCTCGCCATGTCGTGTTCTGCACCAGCAGCGGGTAGGCGGGATCGGGCCGGCGGGAACGTGCCGGACCCGCCGGCCGACGGGCGCCCGGCCACCGCTGGGCGGGGGGTGCCAGTGGGCGGCGGGTGGCCCGGGAGTGCAATCTCGTCGGCTCGGCGGCCCTGCCGTCGGACCGGTTCGAGCCGAAGGAGGGTGTGGCCCGTCATGGGTCGCGGGCACCGAGCGGACGGTCGCGGCGGCCACAGTGCCCTCGCGCCGACCGCCACGGTGACGCCGATGACGCCACCGACCAACACGTCGCTCGGGTAGTGGCCGCGGCTGCGGACCAGCGACCAGTGAGCTGCGAGGGTGGCGACGGAGAGCGGCACGAACAGCGCCGGCAGCTCCTGCGACGCGCCGAGGGCGAAGGCCAAATCGGTGGCGGCGTGCCCCGACGGGAATGACGAGGTGACCGGTCCTGGCCGGCCACGACCGGCGCCGGGAGGCCGGCTTCGGTGTAGGCGGCCGCGACCCGCCGGGGCGTCTCGGCCAGGTGCTCCGACGCCGGCTGGCCGAGGGTGGTCAGGAGGTCGGCGACGGCACGAGCAGCCGCGTCGAGGTCAACCGCCTTTTGGCCGGCGACGACATGGAGGTCGGTGGGGACGCGCTCCTCCTCGCCGTCGAGGAGTTGGTCGATTGCGCTCATCCCGAGGGTCTCTCTTCACGACGGATGGCGACCAGCGCCACGTCGTCGCCTTGAGGCGCGCCCGTCGTACACACGGACAGGACGTGATCACAGAGAGACTCGAGGCCACTCGGACCGTTGGCCGCGGCCCGCCGGAGCTGGGCCAGGCCGTCGGTGATCGCCTGGCCGCGTCGTTCGACGAGGCCATCGGTGAAGGCGAGCAGCGTGGAACCCGGCGACAGCGAGAATTCCGCCTCGGGCCTGTCGGCGCCCTCGGCCGTACCCAGCGGTACCGACCGCCCTGCTTCGAAGAACTCGGTGCCGCCGCTGAGCTTGACGATCAGTGGCGGGCAGTGCCCGGCGCTGGTGAGCCGGACCTGACCGCTGCTCGGGTGGACGGCCAGGTAGAGCACCGTCGTCATCTCGCCCAGCTCCATGGCGTGCACCAGGGCGTCCAGGTGGGCCATGACTCGTGCCGGGGATGTGCCGTCGAGGAGGGCGTAGGCCCAGATGGCAGCCCGGAGCTGGCTCATGACCGGGGCCGCGTCGATGCCGCTCCCCACGACGTCGCCCATGGCCACACCGACCCAGCCGGCGTCGAGAGGCATGACGTCGTACCAGTCACCACCGAGCCCCAGTCCACCCGACGGCCGAAGGCGAGCCGCCAGCGAGAGGCCCTCCACCTGCGGGAGATGGTCGACACCCAAGCCACGTCGCAGACCCTCGATGGTCCGGCTCACCCGTTGGTGGAAGCGGCCGTAGTTGACCAGCTCCACCAGAGGCGCCGAGGGTGGCGTGGCGTCGACCACCGGCGAGGGTGGCGGGCCCGGGGACGCCGGCTCGACGCCGAAGGGCCCGGCGAGCTCGTCCTCGTCGACGGTCAGGTCGGCGGCAATCCCGCAGGCGCCCAGCTCCTCTCGCAGCATGGCCAGCACCGGCTCGATGGTGGCGCCGATCTCCTCGCTGAAGCCGAGGCCCAGGGACGTGTCGGCCGGCTCGATCTCGATCACCACGGTGTCGGGAGGCAGGGCCCCCCAGTGGTGCACGACGGTCAGGGTGTGGTCGATGTCGACCATGCCGCCCACGGCGGAGGCCAGGGCCTCGT
>JALYHF010000140.1 GCA_030776745.1 Actinomycetota bacterium
GAGCACACCATCCGCATCGTGCGCAGCGGGACCAAGAACGCCTCGTCGTCGAGCACCTACCACTTCCTCGACGCCTTCGTGGTGGCGTAGCGGCTGCCACCGGCCCTCAGGGTGCGGCGCGCACCACGCCGGCTCGCAGGGCACACAGCAGCAGCCCGGCCGCCACCGCCGCCGTGTCGGCCCGCAGGACGGTGGGCCCCAGGCCGACGGTGGGCAGCCCGGCGCCCAGCTCCTCGACCGCCCAGCCCCCCTCGGGGCCGACCAGCACGGCGGGCCGCTCGAGGGAGGTCGGGGCGCCACCGGGCTCGGCCAGCGAGGCGGCGGGGCCGAGACGGGCGGCTGCCTCGACGACGGTGGTCACCGGCTCCAGCGCCGGCAGGCGGGTCCGCCGGCTCTGCATGGCCGCCTCCCGGGCCACCCGCTGCCAGCGCCCGGCGCTGCGCTCGGCCTTGTCGGCGTCCCAGCGGACCACCGAGCGGGCGGCCACGAAGGGCACGATGCGGTCGACGCCGGCCTCCGTGAGCTTCTGCACCACCCACTCCGGCCGCTCCCCCTTGGTCAGGGCGAAGCCCACGGTGACCGAGGGCGTCGGCGTCGGCTCTCGCCCCTCCCCGCCGCACGGCTCGAGACGGCCACCGCCCACCCAGGCGCAGCGGCGCCAGCCACCGTCTCCGTCGGCGACGGTGACGGGCTGACCGGGTCGCAGCCGCAACACCCGCTCCAGGTGGTGGCGATCCTGCTCCTCGAGGTGCGGGACCTCGAGGTCGGCCACGAACACATGGGCGGCGCTGGCCCGCAGTTCCGCGGCCGGCACTACTTGAAGGCGCTACGGAACCTGGATCGCAGGCCGGTGTCGGCCGGCGCCACCTCCTCGCCCCGCTCGGCCGCCAGCTGGCGCAGGATGGCCTCCTGGGTGGCGGTGAGCCCTGTGGGGGTGTCGACCACCACGTGCACCCGCAGCTCGCCCCGGCCGCGGCCGTCCAGGTGCGGCACCCCCCGGCCCCGGAGCCGGAACACCCGTCCGGTCTCGGTCCCCGCCGGGATGGTCAGGGTCTCGGTGCCGTCAAGCGTCTCGAGGTCGAGCTGGACGCCGAGGGCGGCCTGGGTGGTGGGCAGGTGCAGCTCGTGGACCAGGTCGTAGCCCCGTCGCTCGAAGCGGGGATGGGGACGCACGTCGAGGTGCACGTACAAGTCGCCCGGGGGCCCACCCCGGGGACCGGCCGACCCGCGTCCGGTGAGGCGCAGGGTGGCGCCACCGTCCACGCCGGCCGGCACGTCGACGAGGAAGCTGCGCTGCTCGGTCACCCGCCCCTCGCCCCGGCAGGTGGGGCAGGGCGAGGCGATCTCCTGGCCGGCGCCGCCGCAGCGGGGACAGGGCCGGCTGGTGACCATCTGGCCGAGGAGGGACTGGCGCACCTGGCGCACCTCGCCGGCGCCGCCGCACTGCGAGCAGGTGGTGGGCGAGGTGCCCGGCTTGGCCCCGGTGCCCTCGCACGTCTCGCAGGGCACGGGCGTGCGGATCGTCACCTCCTTCTGGGCTCCGAACACCGCCTCCTCGAAATCGAGGACCAGGCGCACCTCTGCGTCGGCACCGCGCAGCGGGCCCGCTCGGCGCCCGCCCCGGCCACCCCCGCCGAAGGCGCTCCCGCCGCCGCTCCCCCCGAAGAAGGCGTCGAACAGGTCGCCCAGTCCCCCGCCGAAGCCGGCGAAGGGGTCCCCGGCCCCGGCCCCGGGGCCAGCGCCGGCCTTGGCCCCGTCGGGGCCGAACATGTCGTAGCGGCGCCGCCGCTCGGGGTCTCGGAGCGTCTCGTAGGCGACCGTGACCTGCTTGAAGCGCTCCTCGGCGCCCTTGTCCGGGTTGGTGTCGGGGTGCAGCTCGCGCGCCAGCTTGCGGTAGGCGCGCTTGAGCTCCTCGTCGCTGGCCTGGGACGAGACGCCGAGCAGCTGGTAGTAGTCGGTGGCCACGCCTAGCCCTCGCTCAGCCGGCGGCCGAGGCGGTTGCTGACCACGGTGACGGCGGCCAGGGCTTGGGAGTACTTCATGCGGGTGGGGCCCACCACGCCGATGGTCCCAGAAGAGGCACCTTCCACCTCGTAGGGAGCCACGACGAGGGCGCACTCGGCCAGCTGCTCGAGGCCCGTCTCGGTGCCGATGGCCACGGTGAGGCCGCGGTCGATCACGTCACGCAGCAGCGTCACCACCACATACTGCTGCTCGAGGGTGGTGAGCACCTGCCGCACCGTCTCCACCGCGTCGAAGGCGGCGGCCATCCGGGAGGCGCCGCCGACGAAGACGTGCTCCGGCTCGGGGTCGTGGCCGGCGGCCAGAGAGGACAGTGCAGCATCAACGATGGCGTCGGTGAGGGCGTCGCCGGTGGGAGGCAGCGACCCGAGGGCAGTCAGGCTCCCGCCCACCAGATGGGTGCACAGGTGGGTGGTGGCGGCGGCCAGGCGCACGTCGTCGACATGGCTGAGCTCCAGCGTGCGCTTCTCCACGGCGCCGCTGGACAGCACCACGACCAGAAGGGCCACCCGGTCGCTCAGGCCCACCAATTGGGCCGAGCGGACGGTGGCGCTCTCTCGGGCCGGGCCGACGGCCACCACGGCGGCGTAATCGGTGAGGATCGACAGCAGGCGCGAGGTGTCGTGCAGCATCTGCTCCAGCTCGCCGTGAGCGGTGTTGAAGAACGTCCGCACCAGCTGGCGCTGGGCCGGCGGCAGCGCGCCCGGCTTGGCCAGGTGATCGACGAAGAAGCGGTAGCCCTTGTCGGTGGGGATGCGGCCGGCGCTGGTGTGCGGCTGGACGAGGTAGCCCTCCCGCTCCAGCACCGCCATCTCGTTGCGCACGGTCGCCGAGGACACCGCCACGCTGGCCGCGTTGACCACGTGCGACGACCCAACGGGCTGAGCCGTCTCGATGTACTCCTCGACCACGGCCCGGAGGATGGCGGCCTTGCGTTCGTCCAGCATCTGGCACTCAAGTGTACCGAGTGCTAAGGCCGGTCCGCCCGGTTCACACCAGCCTGACCCGGGACGCCTCGATGTAGTGGCCCTGGCGGCGCACGAGGTCGGCGTCGCCCCCGCTGATCCCGAAGCGGGCGGCGAAGTCGGCAGGCAGGGCCTGGATCCTCCCCACCAGCACCACCGGCGCGCCCTCGGTGACCACGACCGGCTCCCGGGGCTGGCGGACGAGGACCCGCTGGCCGTCATCCTCGGTCCCCACCCAGAAGCCCGACGGTGACACCAGGGCCAGGACGGCCGTCTCCCCCTCGACCCGCTGGCCGGCGTGGCGGGCCAAGCTTCCCGCCGCCAGGGGGAACAGCGGCCGGCCCCCCACGGCCAAACCCGTCGGGCGCTCCGGCTGGCGGAGGACGATGCCCGGTTCCCGGCCCCGCTCCTCATCCGAACCCCCGAAGAGCTTGGGCAGCACCAGGACGGGCGCCACCACCAGCACGGCCACGGCGCCGACACCGCCCGCCGGCGCCGTCGTGCACGTACGGGAGCCACCGTCGAGCCACGATAGAGTCAGGCCATGGCAACGATCATCTCCGGGCTCACCGACGAGGACATCACCACGACGATGGTCAGGGGCCGCAACAGCGGCGTCCGCCTTGCCGCCGACCCTGACACCACCGATGACACCGGTGACGACACGGGAGACGACACCGGCGACGAGGCCGACGTCACCGACACCGGCGACGACACCGGTGACGACACCGGCGACGAGACCGACGCTTCGTAGACCGAGCTGGCCGGATTGACGACCGGCCTGGCCCGCTGCGTCGGCGACGTCGGGCGGTTCTTGGACCAGCACTGGTCCGCCGCCCCGCTCCATCGGGAGGCCAGCGGGGCAGCCGGCTTCTCGGATCTGTTCTCGCTGGAGGACGTCGACCACATCGTCTCGTCCACCTTCGCCCGCCTGCCGGCATTCCGCCTGGTCCGCGAGGGCAAGCCTCTCGACCCGGCGGCGTACACCAAGTCGGCCCGACTCGGCGGCCGGCCCATCTCCGACGTGGGCGATCCGGGGCGGGTCTACGAGGAGTTCCGCGCCGGGGCCACCATCGTGTTGCAGGGTCTGCATCGCTCTTGGCTGCCCCTGACCCGGTTCTGCCGCAGCCTCGAGCTGGAGCTCACCCACCCCGTCCAGGCCAACGCCTACGTCACCCCACCCGGCTCTCAGGGGCTGGCCGTGCACCACGACACCCACGACGTGTTCGTCCTTCAGGTGGCCGGGCGGAAGGAGTGGTCGGTCTACCAGCCTCTGGTCGACCACCCGCTCGCCTCCCAGCGGTGGTCCAACGACCTCGGCTCACCGGGTGATCCGATGCTCTCGGTGGAGCTGCACCCCGGCGACTCCCTCTACATCCCCCGCGGGTTCCCCCACTCGGCCCGATCTCGACAGGACATCTCCGCACACCTCACCATCGGGGTGCTGGCCTCGACGTGGGAGGACGCCATGCGCCAGGTCGTGGCCGGGATCGTCGACGAGCCCGAGTTCCGCCGGTCGCTCCCACCGGGCTTCGCCCACGACGAGACCCACCTGGCGTCCGGCGTGGCCGCGCACGTGGCCAAGCTCCACGCCTGGCTCGACCAGGTCGACGCCGCCGCCGTGGCCCGGACCCTCTCGCGCCGGTTCTGGTCGACCAGGCCGCCCATCCTGGCCGGCCACCTGCGCCAGCTGGCCGTCCTCGACCAGCTCGACGACCGATCGTCGGTGCGCCGCCGGGATGGCTCGATCTGTCATCTCAGCGCCGTCGAAGACGGCCTCGAGGTGCTGCTCGGGGACCGGCGGCTGCAGATGCCCGCAGCGCTGAAGCCGGTGATGGAGCGCATCGCCGAGGGGGGCGTGTTCCGAGTGGTCGAGCTGGCCGACCAGCTCGACCAGCCCAGCCGCCTAGTGCTCGTGCGCCGCCTCGTGCGAGAGGGCCTCCTCGAGGTGGTCTCCACCGCCTGAAGCCCGGGCGGTCCGGCGCGCTAGCTGCGTCGGGCCAGGTCGTCGCCGACCAGGACGATCACGTCGGCCGGGCCCCCCTGCCCGTCGCCAGGCGCCGCATCGGCCGGGCGGACGACCTCGGGCCCCAGCCCCAACAGGGAGGCCACGGCGGCCGCGTCCCGTTCGAATGTCGGGCGATAGACGACGCTTCCGACCGCTTGTCGCCTCGAGTTCACCGCCGGTGGCAACACGCGGTAACCGGCGGCCTGCAACCGGGAGCCGACCCGCCCCGCTGCCCCGCCCACGCCCGAGGCGTTGAGGGCGACGACCTCGACGTCGGACGGTGGCCGGGGCGCGGGAGTGGGAGCGGGCCCGGGTGCGGTCGTGATCATGGTCGTGGTGGTGGCGGCGGCGATGAGGGGCTCGTCTCGAGAGCCGTTGGGCACACCGCCGATGGCCACGCCGACGCCCACGCCGACCACGATCACCAGCAGCAGCTGGAACGGCCGCCCTCGCCTCGTGCCCCACTTCCCGGCCGCCATGACGGGAGCTAGCGCTTGGCCCGGGTGAGCCCGGCGCCCAGCGCCGCCTGCTCGTCTCTATAGCAGCGATCCGGTGTGGTCCGGCCGTAGGCCGACATCCCCGGGACGTGGAACAGCCCGGAGGTCAACTTCGCCTTCACCGGGTGCGTGCTCGGGCAGACATCCCCCTCGGGGCTCACCCAGACGGGGGAGATGAAGGTGGTGGGCGAGGACCGAGCCGTCGGTGGCGCAGGCTCGGCGCGCTCGCTGGCCGTGGCCGAGATGTCGACACGAGTCCGCTGGGCGGAAAGCCACCGGCCGGCCAGGGGCTGGGGGCGATCCTCCCTGGGCGGGCGGGGCCTGCCGGCACGGGGGCGTCCAGGACGGGTCCTCGCCGGACGCAGGCCCTCCTCCGGGCCTTGTTCGAGCTCGGGAAGCTCGTCTGGCAAGCCCGGCAGCGTCTCCGCCGACTGGGCGGGCTCCTCCTCGGGCGCCTGGAGCTCTCCCTCGTACTCGGGCCGCTCGTCCCCGGGGGCCTCGACCGCTGCGTCGGCCCCGGGCGGCTCGTCCGCGAAGCCCTGCCCTGCTTCCTGGACTTCGGGCGGCTCGTCCTCGAAGTCCTGCAGCGCCTCCTCCAAGTCCTGGGGCATGGGCTCGGCCGGGCGGACCCGCACCGGCCGGCGGCGAGCCTCGTGCTGGCGGCGCCGAGGCTCGGACGACTGGCGGCGGATCTCGAACTCCTCCCGCTCGGCCTCGAACTCGTCGAGGCGGGCCTCGAACTCCTCACGCTCCGCCTCCAGCTCCTCCCGCTCGTCCTGGAGCCGGCGACGCTCGGCCTCGAGGTCCTGGCGCTCGGCGTCGAGCTGGTGGCGGTCGGCCTCGAGCTGGGCGAGGGCGGTCTGGAGCTGGCGGCCGTCAACCTCGAGCCGGTCACGCTCGGCCTCCAGCGCCTCGCGGTCGATGTCTCGTTGCTCGCGCTCGACCTCGAGCTGCTCGCGGACGGCCTGGACGCGCTGGCGGTCCTCCTCGAGGCGCTGACGCCGCCGCTTCAGCCGCTTGTCCTCGCGCTCCACGTCCCGGCGCCGGGCGTCGAGACGATCCCGCTCGGCGGCGTGCTCGGCGCTCAGGCGCTCGGCCTGCTCGAACCTCCTCTCGGCCTCGGCCCACTCCTCGTCCAGCTCCCGGCGCTCAGCCTCGAACCGCTCTCGCTGGGCTGCGTTCTCCGCCACCAGCTTGTCCGCCTCCTGCAGGCGGAACTGCGACTGCACCCACTCCTCGGCCAGCCGCTGGCGCTCCCGCTCGAGCTGGCGGCGCTCGGCCACCAACTCGACGGAGAGGCGCCGGGGCTCGGTCATCCTGCGCTCCACTTCCTGGCGCTCCTCGTCGAGAGCCTGGCGCTCGGCATCGAGCTGCTCCCGCTGAACCAGCTGCGCTTGGAGCTCCTCTCGTTGCGCCGCTCGCTCGGCGGCTAGCTGCTCCGCCCTCTCGAGGACCTGCTCGGCCTCCACCCGTACGGCCACGAGCAGCTCGCGCTCCTCCTCCAACTTGGCTCGCTGCTCGTCCAGGTCCCGGCGCTGCTCGTCGAGCTCGCGTTGTCGCTGCGCCGTTTGCTCGGCCGCCAGCTGCTCTGCCTTCTCCAGGACCTGCTCGGCCTCGACCCGGACGGCCGCGAGCAACTCGCGCTCCTCCTCCAACTTGGCCCGCTGCTCGTCGACCCGGCGCTGTGCCTCGTCCAGCTGACGGCGCTCTTCCTCCAGATCCCGGCTCCGACCCCCGTCGACGAGGTCGGTGACGGGTTGGCGGCCGGCGCCGGGCGCTTCCGCATTGCCCGCAGGCTCAGCGGTCCGGGCCGGTGCCGCGTCCGGCCGGTGGAGGTGGGACGTGCCCCGCCCCTCGGCGACGGGGCGGTACCCCAGGGCGGTCAGGCTGGAGCGAGGCACCCGCCACTCGTCCCCCTCCGCCGTCTCGGCCCGGTAGGCACCAGGCACCCCTCCGCTCGAGACCCGTCGTCGGAGACGGTCGAGGGGGAAGTTGTACTGGCGGGCCACCTCCTCGAGGGCCAGGTCCTCGTCGGGATCGTCGGGGGGGAGCTCCAGCCCGCCGTGCGGCCAGCGCCCAGCGCCGCCCGGCCCGTCCTCGCCGGCCACGGGGTCGAGCGGGCCACGGGCTTCGGGCGCGGCCTCGGGC
>JALYHF010000141.1 GCA_030776745.1 Actinomycetota bacterium
GGCGGTGGGCGCCGCCGCCGCCGGCTGCGTGGGTGCGGCCACCGGCGCCCACCTGGCCTCCCGGCTGCGGTAGAGCGTTACGCTGCGCGGATGCAGGCTCTGCGCAGGCTGGTGCCGCTCCTCCTCGTGGCCGGCGTGGTGACGACGGCGTGCGGAGGCGGGGGCTCCGGAGACTCGTCCACGGCGACGACCCTGAAGGCCTTCACCTCGGCCGAGGGCCGCTTCAGCGCCGAGTTCCCCGAGGAGCCCAAGCGGAACGAGCAGCGCCAGATGGCGGCGGGGATCCCGCTGGTCATCGTCACCTTCAGCAGCGACGTGCCCGACGGGGCGGTGGCCGTGGGCTACGTCGACTACCCACCGTCGGTCACGGCGGCGGGTCCGCGCCCGGTGCTCGACGGTGTGGCCGAGGGTGCCGCCGCCAACGTGAACGGCAAGGTGGTGTCGGAGACCTTCACCACCTTCCTCGGCCACGAGGCCAGCGACTACGTGGTGGACGTGCAGGGCGGCAGGGGAACGGCCACGGCCCGGGCCTTCCTGTCCGGCAACCGCCTCTACATCATCCAGGCCGTCGAGAAGGGCAAGCGAACGGGCTCCGACCGCTTCCAGCTGCTCGTCTCCACCTTCAAGCTGCTGTAGCACCTGGCCGCCCCTCCGGCCGCTCCCTCGGAGACGGTCCTCGTTGCGGTACCTTCTCAACACTCTCAACACCCACAACAGGAGCAACAAGTCCGATGAGCCACATCGACCACGTCGTCGGGCGCCAGGTCCTCGACTCCCGCGGCAACCCCACGGTCGAGGTCGAGGTCTTCCTGGCGTCCGGCGCCAAGGGCCGGGCCAGCGTCCCTTCGGGTGCCTCCACGGGCAGGTTCGAGGCCTACGAGCTGCGCGACGGCGGTGACCGCTTCGGCGGCATGGGCGTGATGCAGGCGGTCTCCCACGTCAACACCGAGATCCGCCAGGCCCTGGTCGGCCTCGAGTCGCTCGACCAGCGTGGCCTCGACCGCACCATGGTCGAGCTCGACGGCACCGAGAACAAGCGCCGCCTCGGGGCCAACGCCATCCTCGGCGTGTCGCTGGCGGCCGCCAAGGCCGGCGCCGACGAGCTGGAGCTTCCCCTGTACCGCTATCTCGGCGGCGCCAACGCCCACGTCCTGCCCGCCCCGATGATGAACGTGATCAACGGTGGCGCCCACGCCTTCAACACCATCGACCTGCAGGAGTTCATGGTGATGCCGGTGGGCGCCGCCTCGTACTCCGAAGGCCTGCGGTGGGGCACCGAGGTGTACCACGTCCTCAACCACGTGCTGCAGGGCCGGGCGCTGTCCACGGCGGTGGGTGACGAGGGTGGGTTCGCCCCCGACCTGGGCCGCAACGAGGACGCCGTCAAGCTCCTGATGGAGTCCATCGAGAAGGCGGGCCGGGTACCGGGCGAGGAGATCGCCATCACCCTCGACCCCGCCGCCAGCGAGCTCTACAAGGACGGCCTGTACGACCTGGCCGGCGAGGGCCGGAAGCTGTCGTCGGAGGACATGGTGGGCTACTGGGTCGACCTGTGCGACCGCTACCCGATCGTGTCCATCGAGGACGGGATGGCCGAAGAGGACTGGGAGGGTTGGGCCATGCTCACCAAGGCCCTGGCCGGGCGCGTCCAACTGGTGGGCGACGACCTGTTCGCGACCAACGTGGACCGCCTGGAGCAGGGCATCAGGATGGGCGTGGCCAACTCGATCCTCGTGAAGGTGAACCAGATCGGCTCGCTCACCGAGGCGCTCGACGCCGTCGGGCTGGCCACGCGGTTCGGCTACACATCCGTGATGTCGCACCGCTCCGGTGAGACCGAGGACGTGACCATCGCCGACCTGGCCGTGGGCACCAACTGCGCCCAGATCAAGACCGGTGCCCCCGCCCGCTCCGACCGGGTGGCCAAGTACAACCAGCTGCTGCGCATCGAGGAGGACCTCGGGGAAGGGGCGGCCTACTGGGGAGGCGCGGCGGTGGCCGGGCAGCGGACGGTCTCGAGGTGAGACGGGCGGCGTGGCTCCTGGTGGTGTCGGTGGTGCTGGTCGGCATCCTGTTCGTCGCCGTGTTCCCGACCCGCACGTACCTCACCCAGCGCCGGGACCTGGCCGCCACCGAGCGGCGCCTGGAGGTGCTGTCCGACCAGAACGAGGAGCTGGCCGCCCGGGTGCAGCGGCTCAACACCGACGCCGAGATCGAGCGCCTGGCCCGGGAGCAGTACAACCTGGTCCGGCCGGGCGAGGAGGCCTACGCCATCCTCCCGCCACCCGCGCCGCCCGTCCCGCCGGCGGCATCCACCGACGGCAACGACCGAGGGCTCTTGTCCCGGCTGTGGGACGGCGTCACCTTCTGGTCGTGACCGACACCACCACCACGCCCCGCATCCCGTAGTCCCAGTGGCCGGGGAGGTGGCAGCCGAAGACGACCCTGCCCGGCGTGGCGAACCGGTAGGTCGTGGCGGAGGTGGCACCGGCGGGGACCGACACCTCCCCGGCCACGTCGCCGTGGTGGTGAGCCTCCCGACCCTGCTCGTGGCGACGGTGGGTGGCGTCGTCGCCGATGACGAGCTCGTGGTCGATCGGGTCCTCGTTGCGCACGACGAAGCGCACGGCGGTTCCCGCCTCCACCACCACCCGGGCCGGCGAGAAGGCGCTGTGGTGGGCGGTGAGCACGACCGTCCGCTCCGCGGGCCCAGACCCGGCCGGCAGCACCAGGAATACGGCGCCGGCGGCCAGGAGCCTCACCACACCCATCGAGCCAGGGCGGCGCCCAGGGCCACCACCATCCCGCCCACGGCCAGGGGTACCCAGGCTGCTGGCCGGACCGGGCTGGGACCAGCGTCCGCCGTCCCCGCCGTCCGGTCGAAGTCGAAGCGAGCCGGCTCACGACCGGTGGGGTCGATGGCCAGGTCGTGGTCCAGCTCGGCGGCCGTCCCGTCCACCCGGAGGTGGGACAGCCACATGCGGTCCGGCACCCACTCCATCCCCTTGTCGGACCGCAGATCGGCCAGCAGCGACGACGAGGCGGGCTGGCTCAGCTCCCGGCGCAGCCCCGAACCGCTCAACAGCGCCGGCTCGGCCTCGGTGAGCAGGTAGACGTCCGCCTCCACGGGCTCCTTCGGCGCCCGGCCCAGGGCCAGGATGCGGATCGGGACCCACGGCGTCCTCGTCGGGATGGTGAGGTGGACGGGGGTGCCATCGCCCACGCCCTGGCCCCGGGCCCGTGCCGCCGTGGCGTCGAAGCGGGCGGCGAGGAAGATCGGGCTGCGCCGGGCGTAGAAGTCGAGCACCTCGGGCGCATCGGGCGTGAGTTGGAACCCGTGCTCCTTGGCCCACTCGCCCACGGCCTGGGCCCCGCCCTCGAGCACGGTGAGGTCCAAGGCGTCGATGCGAGCCTCGAGGATGACCCGCGCCGGTGCCGAGGCGGCGAGGGCCTGGCGAGCGTCGAAGGCGGCCTCGGGCTGGGGCTGGGTCTCGCGGGCCAGGCGCTGCAGCGTCCAGTCCCCGCCGCGCTCCACCTTGGTGGGCACGCCGGGCAGGGGGACGATGGAGCCCACCTCGGCGCCGCCGCCCACGAACCGGAAGGAGGTGATGTAGTGCTCCACCCCGTCGGCGTAGGCGGCGAGGGTGCTCGTGCGGAGCAGGCGGACGGAGCCGTTGGGCGCCACCAGCCCTCCACAAGCGGCCGCCGGAGCGGCGGTGAGGACGGCGACCCCGAGGGCGATGACGAAGGCCATGGTCTTGCGCATGGCCGTTGGACGTGCGGTCCCGCCGTTCTGGTTCCCAGCCCTGGCCGGTCATGGGCGATACTCGCCTCGGTGGAGCTGACCGACCGCTTCGAGCTGGACGTGCCGGTGGAACGGGCCTGGGCCGTGCTGGTCGACCTCGAGCGCGTGGCCCCCTGTGTCCCCGGGGCCGAGCTCCACGACGTCGACGGGGACGACTACCGGGGCGTGGTGCGGGTGAGGACGGGCCCCCTCACCACGCGGTACCGGGGCACGGCCAGCCTGGTGGAGAAGGACCAGGCCGCCCGCCGCATCGTCCTGCGGGCCGAGGGCGGCGACAGCCGCCGCCACGAGAAGGGCAGCGCGGTGGTCACCGCCCACCTCCGGGAGGCCGGCGCCGGAACCGAGGTTCAGGTGGTGATCGACCTCTCCCTCGCCGGGCGGGTGGCCCACATGGCCCGGGGCGTGGTGGCCGACGTGGGCGCCAAGCTGGTGGGCCAGTTCGCCGGGTGCCTGTCCGCCGTGGTGTTCGCAGCCGACGGCCCGGCCGGCGGCGACGAGGTGGTGGCAGCCGGGGCCGCCGTCGGCCCGGGAGCCGTGGGCGCCAGCCGAGGCCGTCCGGCTCCTCCCATCGACCTGCTGGCCGTGGCCGGCGGCTCGCTGGCCCGGCGGGCCCTCGCCTCGGTGGGAGCGAGGTGGCTCTTCGGCCGGCGCCACCACGGCCACCGCCGGTGAACGAGCACGACCAGGTGGCCACGCTGCTCGGCCGCCGGCCCGGTGCCGCCTTCGAGGTGGTGGTGCGCGACGAGGCCGGGGTGCCCGTGGTGATCCGCAACGCTCCGCTCCTCGACGACGGCACCCCCATGCCCACCCGGTACTGGTTGGTGGGGAACCGCCAGCGGGCCGCCGTCAGCCGACTGGAGGCGGCGGGCGGGGTGCGGTCGGCCGAAGGCGCCGTCGATCACCAGGAGCTGGAGGCGGCCCACGCCCGCTACGCCGCCGAGCGCGACGCCGCCCTCCCCACGGACCACTCCGGCCCTCGTCCCGGCGGCGGGGTGGGCGGCACGGCCAGGGGCGTCAAGTGCCTGCACGCCCACTACGCCTGGTTCCTGGCCGGTGGTGACGACCCGGTGGGCCGGTGGGTCAGCGAGCGGCTGGAGGCGGCGGGATGAGGCCGGCCGCCATGGAGGCGGCGGGATGAGGGTCGCGGCCGTCGACTGTGGGACCAACTCCACTCGCCTCCTGGTCAGCGAGGACGGCCCCCGGGCCCTCGAGCGGATGATGCGCATCACCCGGCTGGGCCAGGGCGTGGACGCCGACCGGCGGCTGCGCCCGGAGGCCATCGAGCGCACCGTGGCCGTACTGCGCGAGTACCGGGAGGTCATGGACCGCCTGGGTGTGGAGGGCCTGCGGATCACGACCACGTCGGCGGCGAGGGACGCCGAGAACCGCGACGACCTCCTCGACGCCGCCGAGGAGGTCGTGGGCGTTCGTCCCGAGCTGTTGGGGGGTGAGGAGGAGGGCCGGCTGTCCTTCGTCGGGGCCACGTCGGGGCTGGACCCGGCCGAGGGCCCCTTCCTCGTCATCGACATCGGCGGCGGCTCTACGGAGATCATCGTGGGGAGCGAGGAGCCGACAGGGACCGTGTCCCTCGACATCGGCTGCGTCCGCGTCACCGAGAGGTTCCTCCACGGCGACCCGCCTCGTCCCGAAGAGCTCTCCCAGGCCGTCTCGGTGCTGCACGACCACCTGGCCGACGTCGAGCGGGAGCTGCCGACGGTCAGGAAGGCCGCCCGCCTGATCGGGTTGGCGGGCACGGTCACCACCGTCGCCGCCGTGGAGATCGGCCTGGCCGAGTACGACCGCGACCGGATCCATCACTTCGTGCTCACGAGGGCGGCGGCCGAGGACGTGTTCCGCACGCTGGCCACCGAGGCCCGGGCCGACCGCATCCACAACCCCGGGCTAGAGGAGGCACGGGCCGACGTCATCGTGGGCGGCGCCGCCATCCTGGTCACCGTCATGCGTCACTTCGGCTTCTCGGAGTGCCTGGTGTCCGAGGCGGACATCCTCGACGGCCTGGTGCTGAGCCAGCTGTCCGGCCGCTCCTGAGCCCAGCCGAGCAGCTTGGCCACCGGTCGGCCCCGCCGTCCTAAGGTGCAGGCCGTGCCCTGGACCGACCACGCCAGCTGGGGTCGGGCTCGACCGAAGGCGGCGGCGCCGGCCGCCGAGGCGCTCAGGTGATCCGGGAGCTGCCGCTGGAGCTGTCCGGCCGGCGGGTGCTGCTGCGCCCGCTGCGGGCCAGCGACTTCGAGCAGTGGCGGGAGGTGCGCCGCCGGTGCCGGGACTGGCTCACGAGGTGGGAGCCGAAACCGGCGGTCGGACAACCCGACGTGGTGGAGGACCCCAAGGCCTTCGCCGCCCGCTGCGGGTCGCGCGACCGCGAGCGGCAGCTGGGCAGCGGGTACGGGTTCGGCATCTTCGTCGGGGACCGCTTCGCCGGCGAGATCAACCTGAACAGCGTCCAGCGGGGCCCGTTCCAGAACGCCTACGTGGGCTACTGGGTCGATCAGGCCCTGGCCGGCAACGGCTACGTCCCGGAGGCAACCGTCGTGGCCTTTCGCTTCGGGTTCGAGGACCTGGGCCTGCACCGGTTCCAGGTCGCCATCATCCCCCGGAACGTGGCCAGCCGCCGCGTGGTGGCCAAGCTCGGGTTGCGCGACGAGGGCACGGCCGTGCGCTACCTGCAGATCAACGGCCGGTGGGAGGACCACGTGCGCTACGCCATCACCGCCGAGGAGTGGGCCGAGCGGGGCGACGGGTACCTCGACGCCTGGGTCCGGCCCCAGGCCTAGGGCGCCTGGCTCTCGGCGCCCCAGTCGAGCATGGCCTCGGTCACGGGGCGGAAGAGCGACGGCTCGAGCCCGTCGTCGATGAGCAGGACGGCGGCGGTGCGCCCCCGGGCCTGGGCCAGCGGCAGGGCGGGGTCGTTCACGTCGGCGATGGACAGCGTGGCGATCCCGGCCTCGATGGCGGCGCCGGCAAAGCCGTGGTCGCCCACGGCCAGGTCCACGCCGTCCGAGCCGCCCACCTCGTCGAGCAGCGCCTCCATGTAGTCGGCCCGGTGGGTGTGGTGCAGGGCGCCGTCGTAGGCCAGCGCGGCCACGTGGTCCAGGTACCGGATCGAGCAGGGGCGACCGCTCCTCGTGCGCAGCCGGTCTCGCTGACCCTCGAGGGGGTGCAACAAGGCGCAGCCCTTGTCGGCCAGGGCCCGGGCCAGGGCACCGTAGTGGGGGAGGAGCGCGAAGGGATGGCCGGTGGCCAGCAGGACCCGCCCGCCGCCGGCGGCCACGAACTCGGCCAAGGCGTTGCGGTGGGCGCGGATGCCGGCGAGCGTCGCCGGGGGGTCGATGTAGCCCTCGTCCGGGTCGTCCTCGGACAACCCCAGCCGCGTGCCGCCGGCCGCCCGCACGGCCGCCACCACCTCCTGGTAGGTGGCGTCCCGCCAGTCCGAGAGCCCGAAGGTGTAGTCGGGGTCGCCAGCGACCAGGCGCCCGCAGTTGTCCAGGGACCAGCGGGCGCCCGTGGCGACCGGACCGGCCAGCCCGGCCGCCACCAGGTGGTCGAGCAGCGCGCCCTCACCGTTGTCGCTGCCGGGGCCCACGGGCGGGCCAGCCTAGCCATCTCCGCATTGCCATCGGTCCGCTCGAGGCGCCCACCTCACGCCGCCCCGCCAGGCCCTGGCGGCGTAGCGCGAGGTGGACGGGGGCCGGCCCTGTCACTGCCCGGAGAGCCGCCCGTCCTCGAGCCACAGGACGCGGTCGGCGTGGCCCTGGGTCCGGCGGTCGTGGGTCACGCACACGACCGCCTTGCCCCGTTGCCGGGCGAGGGCCTCGAGCAGGTGCATCACCTGGGCACCGGCCCTGGAGTCGAGGCTCCCGGTGGGCTCGTCGGCCAGCACGAGCGGTGGGTCGTTGGCCAGCGACCGGGCGATGGCCACCCGTTGCTTCTCCCCCGCCGACAACTTGTCGGGCAGGAAGTGGAGCCGCCGGCCCAGCCCCAGCTCGTCCAGCAGCTCGCGGGCCTGGAGATCGGCCTTCGCCTTCCCCACCCTGGCCGCCTCCGGGACGATCCGTACGTTCTCGAGCACGGTGAGGTTGGCCAGCAGGTTGAAGGCCTGGAACACGAAGCCCACCCCTGACAGCCTCAGCTCCGGAAGGTGCTTCTCGCTGAGCTCGGTGATGTCGGCCCCGCCCAGCCAGACCCGCCCCGCCGTGGGGCGCAGCAGCGCCCCGCACATGGCCAGCAGCGTCGTCTTGCCCGAGCCGGAGGGGCCCATCACCACCACGACCTCTCCCGGGTGGACGCGCAGGGAGGCCCCGGCCACGGCGGTGACCGCCTCTGCCCCCTCGCCGTAGACCTTGGTCACATCGTCCAAGCGGAGAGCCGCCCCGGTCCGGCTCACGCTCGGAACGACCGGGCGGGGTCGAGCCGGGCGACGGGGCGGGTGGGCACGAACGACGAGGCCAGGGCCATCACGACGGTGGAGCCGGCGGCGAAGGCCACGTCCCCGGGCCCGATGGCGGTGACGAACACCGGTACCAGCCGAGGCAGCAGGGCTCCGAGCCCGAAGCTCAGCGCCACCCCCACGCCGAAGCCGCCCACGGCGGCGATCAGCGACTGTTGGAAGACGATCCGGTAGAGCCGTCGGTTGGAGAAGCCGATGGCCTTGAGCACGGCGTACTCGCTCGACTTCTCGACCGTCGCCGTGTAGATGACCAGCCCGATCACGGCCACGCCCACGGCGATGGCGATGAGCATGAGCACCCACAGCACGGGCAGGAACCCCTGACGGAGGATCACCGAGTTCTCGTGGGCGAACTGGGCGCCGCTGAGGACCTGGGTGCCGGGCACCTGCTGCTCGATGCGGCGGGAGACGGCGTCGGGGTCGCCCTCTGCCGTCTGCACGAGGAAGTAGCTCACGAAGCCGTGGGCTTGGACCAGGTCGGCCACTTCGGGCAGGTTCGCCCACCCGAACTGGTAGACGAGGGCGTTGCCCCCCCGCACCACACCCGCCACCCGCAGGCGGGTGCCCCGGATGTCGAGCACGTCACCCGGCGCCACCTCCGAGTTCACGGCGAAGACCCGGTCGACGACGATCTCTCCCGGCCCGGCGATCTTGTCGGCCTCGACGCCGGCGGGCGGCCACCCCATCGCCGTCCTCGGGTCCACCCCCAGCAGGAAGATGTCGGCGTTCCTGCCCTCCGAGCGAAAGGTCACCGGTCTGGCCAGCAGCGGGGCGACGGCGGCCACCCCTTCCACGGCGGCGATGGCCGTTCCTCGCTCGGAGGGCTGCAGCGACATCGAGTGGATGAAGTCCACCGGGGCGCCGGCCTGGGCCACCCACAGGTCTGCTTCCGCCGTGCGGACGTACTCGGTGGCCTCGGCGGCGATGCCCCAGTAGAGGCCGCGCAGGATGAGGATGAGCAGCACGGCGAAGGCGACGCCGCCGATCGACAGGATGAACCGCGTCCGCTCGCGGGCGAGGTTCTTCCAGGCGATGTTCGTCACGCGGTTGCCGAATGTACCGAACGGCGGTTGGGCGGCCGGTGGTCACCAGGCCGTATCGTGGCGCCCGGCGAACGGCCCCGACAGTGGGAGTCGGCCCCGATCGCGGTGACCAGCAGCGAGCCCCCGTACTCCAACTGGCAGAGAGGCGGGTCTTAAAAACCCCACAGTGTGGGTTCGAATCCCACCGGGGGCACCGCTGGCGTCCTGCGTCGAGCCACTCGCTTCCCTCCTCGATAGTCTGTTGCCATGCCCAAGCAGAAGCGGTCGTTCGAGGTGCTGATCGAGGCCAAGCTCTCGGTGGAGGCATTCGACGAGGCGTCTGCTCAGCGAAAGGTCGAGCGGGCCTTGGCCAAGCCCCACCTCGTCGACGCCGACGTGTGGACCACGGGCCAGGTCTCCATCTACGGCGCCACCCCGGAGGAGGACCAGGGCTGAGCCTGCCCCACCGGCGGTAGGCCAAGACCGGCGGAAACGGGTCGGAGAGTCCGGCAGCCATGGGCGAGGGCTTCGAGGTGGCGACGGGCGCGGTGGGAGAGCTCTTCTGGAACATCCCCGACGGCGTCGCCGTGTGCCGGCCCGGGCAGGTGATGGCGTGGAGCCCCGGTGCCGAGGCCATAACCGGCCTGCCCGCCGCCGAAGCCGTGGCAATGGGCAGCGACCTGGCTCCGGCCTTCGGGGCCGCCACCGATCGGTTCTGGCGGCTCGTCGGGAGCGGCGGCGGCAAGGACTGCCTCGAGTGCACGGGCGGCAACGAGCGGATCCTCGAAGCTTCGGCCTGGCATCTGGGCGGTGAGGACGCCTCCCCCGTCGTGGTCGTGCTCCGAGACGTCACCGACGAATGGCGCCAGAGGAACGGGCTTCGCCGCCTGAACGTGCTGGCTCGCCAGCTCCTGGCCGAGCCCTCCCTCGACGTCTTGCTGGTGCGCATCGTCGACGCCGCCAAGGAGCTGGCCCGGGCCGACTTCAGCGCCCTGCTGCTGTTGCGGGAGGGAACCGAGGACGAGGTCGCCCACTTCGCCTACAACGCCCCCCGTGAGCTGTTCCCGACCCAGCTGCCCCGCGCCGTCGGGCTCCTCGCCCTCCCCTTGCGGTCCGGCGCCGTGGTCCGCGTCGACGAGATCCGCGGCCACCCGGCGGGCGTGGGGATCCCGGTCGAGCACCCACCGATCGCCGCCCTCCTCGCCGCGCCCATCCTCATGGGCGACATCGCGGTCGGCGAGCTGGCCGTGGCCAACGGTCCGAACCGGCCGTCGTTCGACGACGTGGACGAGGCCATCATCGTCGAGCTGGCCGGTCATGCCGCCCTGGCCGTGTCCCTGGTCACCGGTCGTGACGCCCAGCCGGACGCCGTCCGGCGCGTCCCGGTCGACGTCGTCCTCCAGGACATCCGGACCCCCCTCACCGTGGCGGCCGGCTTCGTGGCCCAGCTTCGCGAGCAGGGGGAAGAGCTTCTGCCCGAGGAGCGCGACCGCGCCTTCGAGGGCGTCGAGCGCGCCCTCGAGCGGATCGAGGCTCTGGCCGAGGGCGTGGCGGTCGACGAGCGCATCACCGCCACCGGCCCGGCGGCCGACCGGGGGTACATCCGTGTCTCGGACCTGTTGGACGAACTGGTCGGCGAGCTGGCTCACAACGGCCGCGACGTGCGCCTCGAGGTGGCGGTGGAACCCGGGACCCCGGCCACCTTCGTGAGTGATCGTCGGCTGGCGCGCGAGGTGCTCGACAACCTGGTCGGCAACGCCCTGAAGCACTCCGACCGCGGTGGGGTGGTGACCATCACGGCCCGCGAGGAGGGTGGCTCCGTGCGCTTCGACGTGACGGACCGGGGGCCCGGCGTTCCTCCCGACGAGCAGGGGCGGGTGTTCGAGCAGTTCTACCGCACGCGCCAGAGCGTGGCCGACGACGTCCCCGGCGCCGGGCTCGGGCTCTGGATCGCCCGGCGGCTGGCCCAGCTGTTGGGCGCCGCCATGGGCCTCAGCAGCAGGCCCGGCCAGGGGAGCACCTTCTGGGTGACGTTCCCCCGGGCGCCGGCGGACCGGAGGGCGGCGGAGGCCAGCTAGGGGCGGCGCCCGTGCCGGTCCGGCGGGGCCGCGCTGGCCAGTGCCCTGGCCACCGCGTCGCCGGCATCGGCCGCCCGTTGCACCCCGTCGATGTCCCAGCTGGCCAGGCCGATCACCGGTCGTCCCAGCTTCAGGGCGAGGGCGATCTCCGAGAGGGTGCCGTACTCGCCGGCCACGGCCACCACGGCGTCGGCGCTGCGGACCACCAGCGCGTTGCGGGCCTCGCCCATGCCCGTGGGCACGGCGATGTCGACCCACGGGTTGGCCTCGCTGCGCTCGGTGCCGGGCAGGATGCCCAGAGTGGTGCCCCCCGCCGCCTTGGCCCCCCGGCAGGCGGCCGCCATCACCCCGCCCAGCCCGCCGCAGACCACGACGGCGCCACCGGCCGCCAGCCCCGCTCCCACCGCCTCGGCCTGGGCGAGGACGGCCCCGACCGCCTCGCCGGCGCCGACCACCGCCACGTGCACCGCTCCGGTCACGGCCGAGGTCTACCCGGCCGGGGCGTCACCGTGCACCTTCGAACAGACGTTCGAGATTTTCGGTTACAGTCCGGCCGTGACGGAGCTTCGCTGGCGGTTGGCGGACGACGACGGCGGCCAGGGATCGTTCTTCTCCGACGACGAGCTCCTGGACCGCCACGTGGGCACGGGCGAGTTCCGGGGCATGGAGTTCCTCCACGTGAAGGCCCGCCGCATCATCAACGAGGTGCCGAGGGCGTCGAGGGTGCCGTTCCGGTTCACCATCAACGCCTACCGGGGGTGCAGCCACGCCTGCAGCTATTGCCTGGATGGCTCGACGGCGGTCATGACCCACGGCGGGGCCACGCCCCTCGCCGAGCTGCGGGTGGGCGACGAGATCTACGGCACCTCGGGGAGCGGCAGCCATCGGCGCTTGGAGCGCACCCGCGTGCTGGCGCACTGGTCGACGCTGAAGCAGGCGTACCGGGTCGTCCTCGATGACGGCGGTGAGCTCCTCGCCAGCGGTGACCACCGTCTCTTGAGCGACCAGGGGTGGAGGTTCGTGACCGGGGCGGGGCACGGCGTCGGCCGCCGGCCCCACCTCACCACGAGCACGGCGCTGGTGGGCCCGGGCAGATCGTCCACGGAGGGCGAGGCCGTCGGCACCGGTGCTCGTCGGCGGGTTCGGTCGGTGGAGCCGTTGGGCATCGAGCTTCCCCTCTTCGACATCACGACGGGTACGGGTGACTTCATCGCCAACGGCGTGGTGAGCCACAACTGCTTCGCCCGCCCCACCCACGAGTACCTCGGCCTGGGCATCGGCGAGGACTTCGACCGCAAGGTCGTGGTCAAGGTGAACGCCGTCGAGCGGCTGCGGGCCGAGCTGGCCGCCCCCACCTGGGGCGGAGAGCACATCGCCATGGGGACCAACACCGACCCGTACCAGCGCTGCGAGGGCAAGTACCACCTCACCCAGGGCATCATCAAGGTGCTGGGCGAGGCGGCCAACCCCTTCTCCATCCTCACCAAGTCGACGCTCATACTCCGCGACGTCACGGCGCTACGGCTCGCCGCCCGGCGCACGTCGGTGCGAGCCAACCTCTCCATCGGCACGCTGGACGAGTGGGTGTGGAAGGCCACCGAGCCGGGCACGCCCCATCCCCGCCGCAGGGTCGAGGCGGTGGCCCGCCTCAACCAGGCGGGCATACCCTGCGGCGTGCTGGTGGCCCCCGTCCTGCCGGGCATCTCCGACGCCCCCGAGCAGCTCGAGGCGGTGGTCACGGCGTCCGTGGAGGCCGGCGCCGAGTCCATCTCGGCCATCTCCTTGCACCTGCGCCCCGGCGTGCGGGAGCACTTCCTGTCCTGGCTGCGCTCGACCCGCCCGAAGCTGGTGGACGACTACGAGCGCCGGTACCGCCGTGCCTACCTGCCCGGGAAGGAGCAAGCCGAGCTCGCCGACTTGGTCGCCGAGCTGGTGCGGCGGGCCGGCGGCCGCTCCGGGCACCCCCGACGCAACCGCGAGGTGAGCGGCGAGGCGGGCCCGAAGCCCCCTGCCCGTCCCGCGCCGGCGGCCCCCGCCCAGCTCGAGCTCGGCCTGGGAAGGACCCCGGTCCGCCTCAGCCCGGCCAGGCGCTGACGGGATAGGCGGAGGTGGGCACCACCACGGTGCCGGCGATCTTGTCGTGCCAGGTCTGCTTCTCCTTGTCCCACAGGGACCACAGGTACCCGAGGGCGCAGGGGATGCCGGAGACGATGCGGCCGAGGTAGCGGATCAGCGCCCGGCCCACATCGATGGGCTCGCCGTTGGAGAAGTCGACGACGCGGATGTTCATGGCCCGCTTGCCGAGCGTCTGGCCGGAGGGGCTGCCCTCGAGGTACGCCCAGTAGGCCAGCCCCAACAGCGTGCTCACGACCTGGCCGAGGAGCCGACCGAAGAGGAACGTGAGGGGCGCGGTCACCACGCTCACGAGGAGGACGTCGACCAGGAAGGCGGCCAGGCGGGCGCCGAACCCGGCCCGGGGGCCCGAGGGCCCGCCGGCGCTCGTGGGGCTGCGATAGTCGGCCATGCCGGTCTCCTTTGATGGTTCGGTCAGATGATCGAGAAGCGCGCCAACTGGTAGGCCCACATCGAGGCCAGCGTGGCGGCCACCAGCCACCAGGGGAGGATCACCGGGCCCCCCTTCCTGGAGACCAGGAGGACCACGGCGACGGCGACGGCCAGGACCCCGGCCGGGTTGGCCGACAGCGCCTCACCCAGGCGCAGATGGACGGCGGCCGTCACGCTGGTCGTCAAGCCGCACAACGGGCAGGGGATGCCGCTGAGGGTGCGCAGCGGGCAGGGCAGGCCGAGCTCACCGGGAAGGAGCGGGAGGGCCGCCGCCGCCGCCAGCATGACGCCTCCCACCACCCGGAGCTCGGACGTGTCGACGACCGCAGAGGTTCGTGTGCCCGCCAGCTCCACGGGCTCAGGGTAGAAGGTGACGATGGTGGCGGCTAGAGGCGGGCAGCCTTGGCCGCCGCCAGCTCCTCGAGGAACTCCTCGGCGTCCCGGTCGTCGCCCTCGGGACCGACGACCTTGGGTCGCAGCCGCCGGGCCAGCTCCTCCGAGAGCCGGTCACGGGCTTCGGTCGTGAGCCCCTCTCGCCGCTGGAGGAACCGACGTACCGTGGCCAGCTCGTCGGCCGTCACGCCCGAGACGTCCCACGTGGTCAACCGCTCGGCGGCCGGGTGCGCCGCTGGCGGCCCGGGCTCGGCCCGACGCCGGCCTCCCCGGCGTTCGCGGACGACCAGCGTTCCTGCCGCCAGGTCGCCCAGGCGCTGGTTGCGCCTGCTGGCCAGCACGGCGGTGACGCCGACGGCATAGAAGCCGGGGAGGGCGTCGATGACGCGCAGCAGGTTGCGGACGGCGCTGGTGAGGAAGCCCACCGGACCTCCGCCCAGGGTCACGACCCGGAGCCCCGCCCACCGCTTGCCGGGCGTGCGGCCGGATGCCAGGGTCTCGAAGACGATGTGGTAGCCGAGCTGGGCCAGGAAGACCACCACCGTGAAGGCGGCCACCGCCAGCGCCCCGGTGGCGTCGTCTGCTGCGGTACCGTCGGCCCTCCCGGCCAGCCAGGCGGCCAGCAGCGTCAGCGCGATGATGATCGCCCACTGGATCACCTGGTCGACCACGGCGGCCACGAAGCGGGACCCGACCCCCGCCAGGGTGAGCTCGAGCTCCACCCCTTCGGGGGTGGGGATCGACAGCCGATCCTCGTACTGCACCGAGATGAACCTAGACCGATTCCTCCAGGAGCGTCGGCCCTCGTGGGCCGAGTTGCGGGGCCTGGTGGCCCAGGCCAAGGGGCGCTCCGAGCGGCTCGGCCCCCACCGCCTGCGCCGCCTCGGCACCCTGTACCGCTCCGCCGCCGCCGACCTGGCGCTGGCCCGACGGCGCTTCCCCGGTGACCCGCTCGTGGCCGAGCTCGAGGACCTGGTGGGCAGGGCCCGTCACCTCGTCTACGCCTCCGAGGGCCGCCGCCAATCGGTGCTCGACTTCCTGAGCCACGGGTACTGGAGGCAGGTCCGGTCCCGACCGGGGCCCCTCGTGGTGGCCGCTCTGCTGCTGTTCGTCCCCATGGGCGTGGCCGCGGCGTGGGGCCTGGACCAGCCGGGGGCGGCGGCCGGGCTGCTGCCCGGCGAGTACGGCGGGGTCACCGATCGCCGCCCGGGCGGAGCCGACCTCGGTCTGCCGGCCAGCACCAAGGCGGCGTTGTCGGCGGAGATCTTCACCAACAACATCCGCGTGGCCCTGGCCGCCTTCGCCGGAGGCATCTCGGCCGGCCTGCTCACCGCCGCCGCGCTGATCTTCAACGGAGTGCTCATCGGGGTGGTCACGGGCCTGGCCGTCGAAGCCGGGAACAGCGCCGAGCTCGTCCAGCTGGTCGTCCCGCACGGCGTGCTCGAGCTCTCCTGCATCGTCGTGGCCGGGGCAGCCGGTCTGCGCCTGGGCTGGGCGGTGGTGGACCCCGGGCGGCGACGGCGAGCCGACGCCGTGGCCGTCGAAGCGCGCCCGGCCGTTGAGCTGGCCCTCGGCACGGCAGCGTGGCTGGTCGTGGCCGGCCTGGTGGAAGGTTTCCTCACCCCTTCGGGGATCGGGGTGCCGTCGGCCCTCGCCGTGGGCTTCGGGCTCGGGGCCGTCTACTGGCTGGCGGTGTGGCGGCGGGGCCGCCCCAGCGTGGGCGACGCCTCCGGGGCGCCGGTCAGAGCCGAGCCCGGCCCTTCATCTTGAGGTAGGCGGCCACGCAGGCCGCTCCCAGCCGGCCAGGGGCCGCCTCCACCACCTCGGCCCCGGCCCGCCTGAGCTGGTGGGCCACCGCGGTGCGGGCTTCCAGCACCTCCACGGCGACGGAGGCGGCGTAGACGTCGAGCGGGGCGGACGGCGGTGAGCGAAGCAGGCCGAGGAGGTCCGAATCGGCCACGCCCGCCACCACCAGGGCATGGCGTCGGGCCAGCACGGGAACCGCTTCCAGCAAGGGGCGGGCCGCCCCCTCCTCGACCAGGTCGGTGAGCACCAGCACCAGGGACCGCTTGCCCCGACCCACCGTCCGAAAGGCCAGCTCGTAGTCGCTGTCGAGCGGTCTGGGCTCGAGGTCGAACAGGGCGTCCACCACGGCAGCCCCGCCGCGGCGGCGGGGCGCCAGCCGACGACGGAGCTCGGAGTCGAAGGCGACCGCCCCGCAGCGGTCGCCGACCTGGTCGGCCACCAGGGCCACGGCGGCCACGGCGTCGAGGGCGGCGTCCAGGCGGGTCCGGTCGGCCAGGGGCGCAGCCATGAGCCGTCCGCTGTCGACCAGGCAGACGACGTCTCGGTCCTGGTCCAGGCGGTACTGGTTGCTCATGGGCCGCTCGAGGCGGGCGGTGGCCCGCCAGTTGATCTGACGGACGTCGTCGTCGGGCAGGTAGTCCCGCACGGACTCGAACTCCGTCCCCAGGCCGAGCGCGCCGCGGGCCAGCTGGCCCTGGTCTCGCAGGATGCCCTGGCGCACGGCCAGGGCCAGCCGGCGGGCGGCGGGCAGGTCGGGATAGAC
>JALYHF010000142.1 GCA_030776745.1 Actinomycetota bacterium
CGGCGAGGCGCACCACATGCTGGCGCCTCCCGCGAACCGACGGGCCAGGGCCAGCGACGCCCTGGCCAGGTCCTCGGCCAGTCCAGCGGTGGGAAGGGCAGAGGCCTCCTCCTCGGGGCGGATCAGCGTCACAGTGGCGTGCTCTCCCGGAACTGATCGAGCTCGTCGCTCCACACCTCGTCCATCTCCTTCAGGAACGAGAGCGTCCGGGCCGCCTCTTCCTCGTCGATCTTGCTCATGGCGAAGCCGACGTGGATCAGGATCCAGTCGCCGACCGAGATCCCGCCCTCGTCACCCATGACCAGCCCGATGTTGACCTCGCGCCGGACGCCGTCCACGTCGGCGATCGCCTTGTGTTCGGCGAGATCGACGATCTGAACGACCTGGCCGGGGATACCTAGGCACATAGCAACGACCTCCTGGTCCTTGACAATTGAACCACCTGGGGGACAGTTATTGGGAAGGAAGCGGACTGGCCGCGGCCCTCATGCCGGGTCGGGGGTGCCGGCGAGGCCCCCGGGGAGGCTGCGCCCGTCGCCACTCGCCTCAGTGGGGGCCGGCGGGCCCTGGTCGGCGTCCAGCTCCGACAACCCGAGGGTCTTGGTCCGGACCTCCTCGAGCGCCACCAGGACGGCCTCGGCCTTGACCGCGATCCGTCGGGCGGTGATGGTGATCACGGCCACGAGGGCCATCAGCAGGACGATCATCGCCCCGCCGATCACCAACACGATCGTCCACCCGTCCACAGCCCGCTCCCCTCGGCCTCGTAGAAGAAGAGGCGACGGGCAAGGCTACCGCGGGGTCTGGTCCTCCCACGCCAGGCGCCATGCTCCTGTGGTCGTGGGGGTGAGCCGGGCCGGACGGGCGGCGGGGGTGAAGAGGCCGCCCGACCGTTCCTCCCATCGGGCCGCCCGCACCACGACCTCACGGCCGGGGATCGCCTCGCCGACCACTTCCAGGACGAAGGCGCCGTCGACCACGGCCAGGCCCCTTCCCCACACTCCGAGGGCCCACGACGTCCCCAGCGTGGCCGTGGCCTTCGTCCCCACCCGATCCAGCGAGCCGACCAGCCGGGCCGGCCGCCCGGGGCGCTGCACCTGGACGTCGACCGAGGAGATCCTTCGGCTGGCCAGGCGGTCCTTCCAGAAGGTGAGGTGCTGGCGCAGCGGCTCGAGGGCCCGGCGACGCAGCTGCTCCAGCAGCAGGCGCTCGTGGCCGCTGAACCACGCCGACCGCTTCCATGACCGCTCCCAGGTGAGCAGCAGCCCGAGCTCGTGGAGCGGGGCCAGGTCACCCGGGGCGAGGATCGAGTCGGCGCCGAGGCGGGACGTCATCTGGCGGTACAGCTCGGCGGACATCGACCAGGAGTGCAGGTTGCGCCAGAGCTGGAGCACCCGCAGGCAGGCGCACGCCTCACCCCCGAAGGCCAGCATGGTGCGTTCGGCGCTCAGGTCGTGGTCCTCGAGCACCACCTTCCCCCGCCGCCACGTGACCCGGTGCTGCTCGCCGCTGCAGGCGACGACGGCCGTGGCCGGTTCCAGGTGGTGGCACCACCGGTCCCGCCCCACCGTCATGGCGTGCTCACTCGTCGATGTGCACCACTCGGGCCCAACCCGGGCCCTCCCACACCCGCCCGGCTCGGGCCTGCAGCGGCGTTCCGATCAAGCCCACCACCACCTGCAGCCCCTTGGGGCCGTGGTCGGGCCACGGGGTCATCCCGTCGGTCAGCACCACCACCACCGACGGGCGGGGCCGCAGCCGGGCGGCCGCTTCGATGCCGGCACCCATGTCCGTTCCGCCACCGCCGACGAGTGCCACCTGGCGGGCGCTCGCCACCCGCTGCACGCTCTGCACGGCGGCGTCGACGGCGACGACCCGAAGCCGGTTGCGGGCCACCCCGACGCCCCTGAGGAGGCCGTCCACCTCGGCCAGCACCCGGGCCAGCTGCTCCTCCGACATGCTCCCCGAGGTGTCGCAGAGCACCACCACCTCCGGGATGGGGCGCTCCAGGGCCGGCAGGACGACGTCGGGGCTGACGCTGGCCCGCCGCGACGGACGGCGATACGTGTAGTCCACTCGTCCACTGACCGTCGTGAGCCCCTTGCGGATCTCAGCAGCCAGCACCTTGCGCCAGTCGAGCTTCGGCTCGAGCAGGTCCTCGGCCCACCGGCGCCAGCTCGCCGGCAGCCGACCCGCACCCTCCCGGGACCAGCGCAGCACCTCGCTGGCCACCTGGCAACGGATCAGCTGGCGCTCACCCGGAGGCATGTGGCTGCCTTCCCGGCCCCGCAGCTCCCAGGGACGGGTGATGCTGTCGGCGCCGCTGCCGCAGTCCGGCTCGTCCACGCCGTCACGGTGCTCGCAGTGGAAGTACTCCTCGGCCAGCCGCCCGCTGGCCCAGCCCAGCGACTGAGGCAGCACCGGGTCCTCGGGGAGCCGCAGGCCGCTGGCCACCAGGTCGTCGTTGATCTCGGCGTCGGCGGCCAGAGCCCAGTCCTTGGCCGCGTGGCGGTCGACGCCCAGGCCCCTCGCCCGTCCGGCGTGGTCACGGACCAGATGGCCGGCGTGGTGCACCAACAGGCTGCCCAGCACGGGAACGCTCCACTGGTCGACGAGGTCCGGGTCGACGTAGAGGCGCCACGACTCGTCCACCGCGATGCGACCGAGATCGGGCACGACCACCACCGACGAGGCGAAGAGGGCAGCGGCGAGGTAGGGATGGCGTTCCACGGCCCAGAGGCGGGCGACGGCCAGCTTGTGGGTGTCGAGCTGGTCGCTCACGGCGCCGGCGTGGTCACAGGAGCCCCGCGTCGCGCAGCAGCGGGGCAAACAGCTTCACCTCGGGCGGCGCGGCGGCCCCTGGTGGGCGGCGCTGGGCCAACACCCGAGCCGCCACTGCGGCCACGTCCGGGGTGCGCTGGCCAGCCTTGCCCAGCACTCGCCACCCGGCCCGCCACCGCTCGGGCGTAGGTCGGGCCACGACCGCCGCCGCCACGGCCGACAGCACGGCATAGGCCCGGTCGCCCCGCTCGGGGAGCTGGAACCTGTCCGGGTCGGCCAAGACCTCCTCTGGGTCCGGGAGGTCCATCTCCATGTGCCACATCAACAGCTCGACGCCCGGCCCTTCCCCCACCGCCCCGGTGATGAGGGCCGTCTCCGCCTCGGTGGAGGCCCCGACGACGCTGGCCGCCGCCCAGAGACGAGCCGCCATGTCCCAGGTGCGGGGGCTGGACCAGCCCCGCCCGGCTCGGGCGGCGTCGGGCGGCAGGTCGCACGCCAGCCCGGGGCGCACGGTGATGAAGGCGGAGACCAAGCCACGGGTCAGCGGCAGCTGGGCCTCCCACCCCTCGGGCAGGGCCGGCACGACGGGCGCCTCCCAGCCCCCGGCCAGGCCCTGGGCGAACGCCGCCGGGTCGACCGTCCAGTCGAGGTGGCAGAAGCGGTTGGCCAGCGGGGCGGACAGGTCCCAGCCGTCGGCTGCCTGCTCGGGAGGGTTGGCCGCCGCCACCACCACGACGCCCTCCGGCAGGTCGAGGTCGCCCACGACCCGCTCGAGCACGACCCGCAGCAGCGCGGCCTGTACGGCGGGGGGCGCCGTGGAGATCTCGTCGAGGAAGAGCAGCCCGTGGCCCACCTGGGCCAGGCGTTGGGCCCACCGGGGCGGGGCCATGTGCACCTCGGTCCCCGTCACCACGGGCAGCCCGGCGAAGTCCGAGGGCTCCCGGATGGCGGCGATGACCGTCTCGCACGGCCAGCCCATGGCGTCGGCCATGGCTCGGATGGCAGACGTCTTGCCCGTACCGGGGGCGCCCCAGAGCAGGACCGGCACCCGCGCCGCCACCGCGATCCCGAGAGCCTCCACGGTGGTCTGCTGCTCGCTCACGGCTCCGTCGCCTCCGGCGCCGGCCGTGAGCGGCTCGCTGTGCTCATGGTTCGCTCGCCTCCGGCTCGCTCACGGCTCCGTCGCCTCCGGCGCCGGCCGTCTCAGCGGGGAGGCGCAGGCCGAGCGGTGCGGCGCCTGGTGGCCGGTGACCTCACGTCGCCTGGGGGGCGACCGCCAGCAGGCCGTCGGCGAGGTCCGAGACGGCGCTCACGACCGGGCCCTCGGCGTCGTAGTCGAGCAGGGGTGTGCCGGCGCGGTCGCCGTCGAGCACGGCGTCGCTCCAGGGGAGGGTGGCCTCGAGGCGAAGCCCGTGGCGGTCGCAGAACTCGGCGATGGCCTCGGCGTCCGCCGGCGAGCGGAGCTTGTTGGCCACCACGCCGACCCTGGGGATGGGCAGCTCGGCGGCCAGCAGCGCCATTCGGCGGGCCGTCTCGTACGAGCGGTAGTACGGCTCCACGACGAGCAGGAGGGCATCCACGTGGCGCGTGGTGCCCCGGCTGAGGTGCTCGGGCGACGCCTCCAGGTCGAGGATTGAGACGTAGTCCGGCTCCTTGGCCACGTCGGCCAGCATGGCGCTGACGGTCGCGTGAGCCGAGCACAGGCAGCCCTCGTCGGCGTGGGCGGGCATGGCCATGAGAACGACGGCCACCCCGTCGGGTGCCACGACCCCGTGGCGCTCCACGACGGAGCCCACCGGCTCGGTGAGGGCGGGACCGCCGAGACGGCGCGACACCAGCCCGTGGGGCAGGGGCTCCATGGCCGACGCCGTCGTCCGGTCGCAGCCGAGCGCCACGGCCACGTTGGGGTTGCTGTCCCCGTCGATGACGAGCACCCGCTGCCCGCGACGGGCCAGCAGGCGCGCCAGGGTGGCCGACAGCGTGGTCTTGCCGGCCCCGCCCTTCCCGGCGACGGCGATGCGAACAGCGCTCATCCGACCGCGCTCACGGAACGACGTCGGCGGCGGCGGCAGAATCCGAGACGCGGTCGTAGCGGGCGAGGTAGGCGCTCAGATAGCGGTGGCTCTCGCGCAGGGCGCCCGCCCAGGCGTGGAGCCATTCCCGGCCTTCGTCCGTGAGGCGATAGGTGCGCCGAGCCGGGCCGGCGGCGGAGTGCTCCCACCAGGAGGCGACGATGCCGTCCTCCTCCATCACCCGAAGCGCCCGGTACAGGCCCCCGGGATCGACGTTGCCCAGGCCGAGCTGGGTGATCTGCTCGAGCAGCTCGTACCCGTGGGCCGGGCTCTCGCCGATGAGGAGCAGGAGGCTGGCGCGCAGGTAGTTGCGGGGAAGCCCGCCCTGGGGCTCTTCGATCCCTCGTGCCTTCATCGCCCTCCACCCGCTCTCTCGGCTGCGAGCTCGTAGACGGGGCACTCTTCGAAGCAGTCGCCTTCGGTCCCATCCGGTGGGAAGCAGTGCGGGCAGTCGGGGCCGCACTCCCCGTGGGCGGAGCGGGTGAGCCCCTCGAAGGACGAGGCGAACTCCAGCCCCCCCTCCTCGCGGCCCAGCTCGGAGAGGCGGTAGCGCTCACCGATGCGCTCGAGCAGCCCCTCCTCGACCAACTGGTCCAGATGGGCCACGCCCGCCTCCGCGTCCACCCCCAGGAAGCGCTCGACCTGCGAGGCGTCCACCTCGTCGCCGAAGCCCTCCCCCCTGAGCCAGTACATGACCTGGAGGATCTCGCTTCGCCAGTACATCGCTCGGAGCCCCTCCGACTTGGGGGGATGCAGGATCATGTCGTCCACGGTTTGCCTCCTAAGCGGGGACCTCTGGTGACAGGATACCGCTGGGAACCCGCAGTTCAGGGCTCCGAATTTTCTGCGCCGAGCACGCTGACGCTCAGACCAGATAGATGTAGTCTACAGCTACCACGACCCACAACGGAGGGCGCTGAACATGGCGACAGACGGCCAGGGCCGCAGACGGCGGACTCGGCGGACGGAGGAGCGGACGAAGGAAGAGACCGCCGCGGAGGGCGGCGGAGCGACGAGCGCGAAGGCGGGCCACGTCTCGGTGAGCCAATACGGGCCGATGCCCGGTGGCTCCGAGCTCGAGCAGTTCGCCGGCTTCAAGAGGACCGGCGTCGACCTGATCGACGGGTACGACCCGTACGATCCGCTGGCTCCCATCGGCATCCGCAGCCAGGTGCTCGAGGACCCGCCCGACGTGCTGGCCCTCGGGCCCCTGAAGAAGATCTACTTGATCTGGATGGTCGGGGCCTCCTGCGACGGCTGCACCGTGGCCGTGTCGGGCGGAACGCACCCCCGAGTGGAGCACCTGCTGGCTGGCATCGTCCCGGGCCTGCCCCGCGTCGAGCTGGTCCACACCGTGGTCTCCACCGAGTCCGGCCCCGAGTGGGTGCACAACCTGTTCATGGCCGAGCGGGGCGAGCTCGACGCCCCCTACGTCATCACCTGGGAGGGCTCCGTCATGGACGAGTCCATCGCCGGTGACGGCTACTGGATGGGCCTGGGCGAGGACCCCCAGACCGGTCGCCAGATCACCAGCCTCGAGTGGCTCGACCGCCTGGCGCCGGGCGCGGCGGCGGTCATCGCCATCGGCACCTGCGCCACCTGGGGCGGCATCCCGTCCGCCAAGGGCAACGTCACCAACGCCATGGGCGTGATGGACTACCTGGGCAAGGACTACCGGTCGGCGTTCGGGGTGCCCGTGGTCAACATCCCGGGCTGCGCCCCCATCGGCGACAACTACCTCGAGGCGGCCGCCGCCACGCTGTTGTTCCTCAACGGCCTGGCCCCCCTGCCCGAGTTCGACGAGCTGGGCCGCCCGGCCTGGTTGTTCGGCGAGACGGTCCATCGCCACTGCCCCCGGGCCGGTTACTACGAGGAGGGCGTGTTCGCCAAGGAGTACGGCGACAAGGAGTGCCTGGTCGAGCTGGGCTGCTGGGGTCCCGTGGTGCAGTGCAACATCGCCGAGCGTGGCCAGGTCGATGGCCACGGCGGGTGCATGCAGATGGGTGGCATTTGCATTGGCTGCACCATGCCCGGCTTCCCCGACAAGTTCTCGCCCATGTACGAGACACCCCCGGGGTCCCTGCTCTCCAGCAACACCAGCCGGGTGGCCGGCGGGTTCGTCCGTCGCATGCGGGCCATCAGCCGGGTGGACAAGAACATGACCACCCGGTGGGACAAGGACGCCCCGAGCGGCTGGGCCCGCTCCAGGACCGGTCCCCGCGGCGCCCTCAAGACCGTTCACAAGTTCTATTCGAAGTACCAGCACTCGCACGAGGCGTTCAACCGCGGCTCGGCCACCAACAAGGGCTAGCGGGTCGTCCAGACAAGCAAACGAGTCCGAAGTGTTCCTCAAAGAGACCCACACCTACGGGGAGTAGCGCACCATGTGTTTCAAGAACCTGCCGATCGAGTTCGACGAGAGTGGGAAGGCCAGCCTCCGCGAAGGCGCAGGCAACCCCTACGCCGTGACGGCCGCCCAGGCCAAGGGCTACGTCCGCCGTCAGGAGGGGCCGGGCGCACAGCTCGCCGCTCCTCCCAGGCTGCGTGAGTGGAGCATCGACCCGGTCACCCGGGTCGCCGGCGCCCTGGCCGTGCACACCGTGCTCGACCTCGAGAACCGCAAGGCCGTGGAGGCCCACTCCCGGGCCATGCTCTTCCGCGGCTACGAGGTCATCCTGCAGGGCCGCGACCCCCGGGACGCCATCGACATCTCCTCGCGGGCGTGCGGTGTCTGCGGTGGCGTGCACGCCACCGTGGCCACGCTGGGTCTCGAGATGACCTTCGGCATCACCCCGCCCCCGCTGGGCGTCGAGGTGCGCAACCTGGGCGAGGTGGGCGAGATGTTCTACGACCGCCCGCTCCACCTGGGCCTGCTGGCCGGGCCGGACTACTCCACGTCCCTGGTGTCGATCACCAACCCCGAGCTGGTCACCAAGGCCGAGAAGACCCTCGCCCCCAACGGGGACCTCCACGGGTACCGCACCATCAAGGACATCATGGACGCCCTCAACCCCCTCACCGGCCAGATCTACCTCGAGGCCCTCGAGTGGACGAGGGTCGGGCGCATCATGGCCATGCTCATGCTGGGCAAGTACCCGCACCCGTCCACGCTGGTGCCGGGCGGGGTGATGACCACCGTGTCCACCTCCACCTTCAACGAGTACTACACCCAGTTGGGCAAGATCTTCGACTTCTGCAAGCAGATCGCCCGCCTGTGGGACGACATCTGCGACTTCTTCTTCGAGGCCAACCCGATGTACGAGGAAGTGGGCCGCCGCAAGATCAACCTGGCCCAGACCGGCATCTGGGACGACTCCGAGAGCTACGACGCCACCTACGCCAACTGCAACACCTGGGGCGAGCGTCGCTGGTCGACCCCCGGCATGATCATCGACGGCAAGCTGGTCACCACACGCCTCACCGACATCAACATGGGCTTCGAGGAGTTCGTGGACCATTCGTTCTACGACGACTGGACCAAGACCGGCGGCCCCCGGTTCCGCACCGACCCGTTGGGCAACCCCGTCTCGCCCTACCACCCCATGAACAAGGTGACCATCCCCCGTCCCACCGGGTCGAGCTTCAAGGAGAAGTACACCTGGGACACCGCCCCCCGCTGGGACCGCCAGGTGGTCGAGACGGGCGCCTACGGGCAGCTGTGGTCCACCGCGCTGGCCCAGAAGCACCCCGAGAACCCCTTCTACGAGGCTACCGGTGACGGCCTGCGCATCGTCATGCCCCGCCACGGCCTTCCCGAGGACGAGCTGTTCTGGAAGGTCCCCGACAAGATCAACGCCCTCGAGCGGAACCGGGCCCGGGCCTACGCCATGGCCTTCACCGCCGCCATCGGCATGAACTGCATGCTCAAGGCGCTCGAGTACTGGCGCCGGGGGGAGACCGCCGTCCACACGCCCTTCAAGGTGCCCAAGGACGAGCGGCTCGGCGTCGGCTTCTGGGAGGCGGGCCGAGGCTGGCTCGTGCACCATCAGCACATCGACAAGGGCAAGATCGTCAACTACCAGATCACCACCCCGTCGACCCTCAACGCCTCACCCCGGGATCCGTTCGGCGGCAAGGGCCCCTACGAGGAGGCGGTCATCGACACGCCCATCCTCGAGAGCGTCCCCGACGACCAGGTCAAGGGCATCGACGTCCTGCGGGCCATCCGCAGCTTCGATCCCTGCATGCCCTGCACGACCCACATGGACACCGGCAAGGGTGTGATCACCCGAGAGGTGAATTCCTGCAGCTGCACGTTGGAGTAAGCGTGCCCGAGAAAGCGACCAATGCCGCCCGCGTCGTCGTGGGCGGCATTGGTCTTCCCTGGCTGCGCGACCTCGACTTCGGCACCCAGTTCATCCGGCGGATGGAGGGCGTGGAGTGGCCGGAGCACGTGGTGGTGGAGGACCTGTCCTACGCCGCCCACCGGGTGTTGCACACCCTCCAGGCGCTGCACCCGAACAAGGTGGTCCTCGTGGGCGCCATGCCCCGCGACGTCGACCCACCGGGCACGGTCCGCCGGTACCAGTTGGACCTGACGCCGCCCTCCGACGAGGAGGTGCACGAGCGCCTGGGCGAGGCCGTGGGCGGCATCATCGACCTCGACCACACGCTGGCCGTGGTCCGGTACTGGGGCGGCTTCCCGTCCGATACGGTGGTGATCGAGGTCGAGCCCGCCGACCGTTCCTTCGGCCTCGGGTTCTCCGACGAGGTGGAAGCCGTCGTGGACCACGTGCTGGCCATGGTCCGTGAAGAGGTGGACGCCGTCGGCGAGGAGGTGAGGACGACGTGAGCATGGGCGATGCCGAGGGCCTTCCCTACGGCGAGGTGTGGAATCGCATCGCCGAGCTGGCCGAGGAGCTGCTCAGCCACCCGGACAAGGCGGTGGTCGACAAGGTGACCGAGCTGCTCGACTGGGTCGACGCCTTCCACCGGGACGGCATCGGGCAGCTGGTCGAGATGATCCGGGCCTGGCGGGGCGAGATCTTCCTCGAGTCCGTGGCCCGAGACGACATCACGGGCACCCTCCTCGCCGCCTACGGGCTCGGAGAGGGCGAGGAGCTGCAGGCTCAGGCGGAGGAGGCCGTGAGCGCCGCCCTCGAGGAGGTGCGCCCCTACGCCGAGTCGCACGGGGGATCCATCGAGGTGGAGTCCATCGCCGATGGCGTTGTGCGGGTGCGCATGCTCGGAAGCTGCGACGGCTGCCCGAGCTCCTCGGCCACCCTCACCTACGGCGTGGAAGAAGCGTTGCGCAAGCATTGGCCCGACTTCCGCCGCTTGGAGGTCGTGGACGACGCCGCGCCGGCGGCCCCCGATCCGGAACCCGCCCCCCAGGCGCCCCTGTTGCAGATCCGCGGCCACGAGGGCCGATGAGCCTCACCCCCGAAGATCTGGCTTTCAAGGCGCGCGCCCTGGCCCAGGGCCATCCCCTCACACCCCTGGCCAGGCGGCTGGTCGACCGGGCCGTGGCCGGGCAGCGCACGGATCAGCCACTGCCCGAGGTGGGGATCTGGGCCGACGCTGCGTTGGTCGCCGGCTACTGCGTGCGCCGGGTGGAGGAGGCCGAGGCCGGCCTCAGGCCCGAGTTCCGGGAGGCGGCCGCGCCTGATCTCGACGAGCTCGACCAGGCCTCGGCGCGCGTCGCCGACGGCCTGCGTACGGAAGCGGCGGCGGAGCACGTGCTGGGCGACGAGGAGGTCACCGTCGCCGCCCTCGATCGCATCATCGCGTCGGAGGTCACCCGCCGCCTCCAGAACTGGCGGGAGGACCTCGACGACGCGGCGTGGGCCGAGCTCGAGGCGTACCTCACGTGGTGGGTCGTCAAGGGCTACGCCGTCCGGGTGGCCGAGATGACGAGTGGGGCGCTCGTGTGAGGCGGGTTCGAGGGGTTCGGGCATGAGGGTTCTCGTGGCCGGAGTCGGCAACGTCTTGCGGGCCGACGACCGCTTCGGTGTCGAGGTCGCCCGGCGCCTGGCCGACGTGCCGCTGCCCGAGGACGTGCGGGTGGTCGAGACAGGGATCGGCGGCATCGCCCTGGTGCAGGAGCTCCAGGAGGGCTTCGACGCCCTCGTTGTCGTCGACGTGGTCGATCGCGGCCGTCAGCCTGGCACCGTGATGCTCATCGACCTGGAGGTCGTCGACGTCCATACCCTGTCGTGGAACGAGCGTCACGACCTGGTGACCGACAGTCATCTGGCCACGCCCGAGCGCGCCTTGATGATGGCGCGTGCCCTCGGGGTCCTGCCCGCCCGGGTGGTCATGGTCGCCTGTCAGCCCGTCGACGCCGAATCCGTCGGCGAGGAGATGTCGGCACCGGTGGCGGCGGCCGTCGATGTGGCCGTGTCGGAGGTTCTTCGCTACGTCGCCGAGGTGACGTCGCCCGGCGTGCCGTCGGTCTGAGCCATGGCGTCTGAGGCGGGCACCCCGACGGCGGGAACGTCGACCGATCGGGAGGGGGTCATAGAGGCGCTGCAGGCGCAGTTGGCCGCCGCCCCTCGGGCTACCCGCCCGTACGAGCACGGCAGCATCGCCTACCGCCTCGGCCTGGCGTACGCCGAGTCGCCGGTGGGCACGCCGGTCGAGAACCTGCGCAAGGCCCTGGCCCTCTACGAGGTGGCCGGCGAGGTCTTCAACCCCCGCTTCGACCCCGTCGAGCACGCCCGCGTGCTCAACGCCGCCGGCGCCAGCCACCGGGCGCTCGGCGACCGCCGCAAGGCAGCCGGCCTGTTCGAGAAGGCGGCGGCGCTCTTGGAGGACAAGGGCCGCGACGACGAGCGGGCCGCCGCCCTCAACAACCTGGGCCTGGCCCGCAGCGAG